>NZ_JBFFOH010000069.1:0-11697 GCF_041562805.1 Sulfurovum sp.
GACAGATTCGTTCAGTGCCTATGTCGAAGGGCGCTGGAAATATGTATTGGTAAACAGAGATACGCCAGACAACTCGCTGATAGGAACAGTCGGCCTCGACTACCACTTCGGACTTTCGGATGAGAAATCTAAGTTGGTTGACGATGTTGAAAAGCAGAATGCGCTTTTAGAAGTGAGCAAGTGATCCTAGGTTTAAGAACTTATTTATGATCAATGTCACTAAAACATATATGCCAGATAAAGAGAAGTATATCTCTTATGTTGATAAGATCTTTGAAAGTGGCTGGGTGACCAATAACGGTGCTTTAGTACGTGAACTTGAAACCCGACTTGCAGAATATCTTGGTGTAAAGAATATTGTGTTGGTTGCAAATGGAACGATTGCCCTCGAAATAGCCTATCGACTTTTAAAACTTAAAGGTGAAGTTATTACAACACCTTTTTCGTTCGTCGCTACAACAAGTTCTTTGGTTTCTAACGGCTTAAAACCAATTTTTGCAGACATAGACCCTCAGACTTTCAATCTTAATCCTGAAAATATTGAAAGTGCTGTTACAGAAAAAACAAGTGCTATTGTCCCTGTTCATGTATTTGGAAACGCCTGTGAAGTAGAAGAAATTGAGAAGATTGCAAATAAGCATGATTTGAGAGTTATCTATGATGCAGCACATGCTTTTGGGGTGAAATACAAAGGCGAGAGTCTATTGAATCATGGCAATGTATCTACCCTGAGTTTTCATGCGACCAAACTCTTCCATACTATCGAAGGCGGTGCACTTATTATTAATGATGATGCGTTAGTAGAAGAAGCACGTTTTCTCATCAACTTCGGCATCGATGGCCCTGATTCTGTCAAGGCACTAGGTACCAATGCCAAGATGAATGAATTTGAAGCGGCAATGGGTTTGTGTGTGTTGGATGATATAGAAAAGATCACTGCGAATCGAAAAGAAGTTTTTGAGTGTTATAAATCCGGCTTGGAAGGTGTGGTGAAGTTTCAGCAATACAATGCAGACAGCACCTATAACTACAGCTATTTTCCAGCTCTTTTTGAGAACGAAGAACAGACGTTAAAAGTACAAAAAGCGTTGAATAAGGCAGATATATTCCCAAGACGATACTTTTACCCATCACTCGACACCTTACCTTATTTAGAAGTGTCTGATATTATGCATGTTTCTCGTAGTGTTTCAAAAAGGATCCTAACGTTGCCGATGTACCCGGAACTTTTACAAGCGGATCAAAATATTATTATCGAAATCGTTAAACAAACAGTAAAAGAGTTGTGATGGATAAGTACCAAATTCCGAATGTAAAAACCTTTGAGTTTACAAAGATTATTGGAATCGAAAATATTGATTTCGGTAAATATATAATCATAGACGATTTTGTTCTGATATATGCAAAGGAACAGATCAAAATAGGTAATTATGTTCATATCGCATCCTTTGCGTCTATTAGTGGAGGTGGTGAGTTGATAATGGAAAATTTCTCAGGATTATCCTCCGGATGTAGGATTATTACGGGAAGTGACGATTTTCACGGTGCAGGATTTGGAAACCCTACTATCGCTGAAGAGTTTAGAAATGTCAAAACAGGCAAAATCCACATAGGTAAATTTGCTATTATTGGAACAAATAGCGTTGTTTTACCTGATGTAATGATTGGTGAAGGTGCCACAGTAGGTGCAGGATCGGTTGTGACGAAAGACTTGGAACCTTGGGGTGTCTATGTTGGAAATAAGCGGATAGGCTGGCGTAATAAAGAAGAAGTTTTGAAAAACTATGAAAAGTTCAAAGCTTTATCAGAGAGTGAACAAGTCGGCTCACTTTTTCGACCATAAGTATGGTTTTGTGAGACAACTTGGATAACTTAAAAGCACAAGGAACCAAAGCCTTTATCTGGGATTTTTCTGGAAAATTGGCGATGCATGGAACTGGTTTCATTGTCACAATTTTCCTGGCAAGATTGCTTGAACCGGCTGAATTTGGTTTAGTCGCAATGGTGATGGTCATCATAGGTATTGCTCAAATATTTACAGATGTAGGTCTCGGAAGTGCACTGATACAACGTCGACGTGTTTTGCCTGTCCATTATTCATCTGTATTTTACTTCAACATCGTAATTGGTTCTATATTAACTCTAATTACATTTTTGTCTGCTCCATTGATTGCTGGTTTTTATAATAATGAGCAGTTAATTCCTCTAGCACAGGTAATGTCAATAGCCTTTCTTATCAATGCGTTTAGTAGCGTTCAGGCTACAAAGTTACGTAAAGAGCTAAATTATCAAGCATTGACTGTAGCTAATTTTACCTCGTCTCTACTAAGTGGTATCGTAGGTGTCTTTATGGCATTTAATGGTGGAGGTGTTTGGAGTTTAGTAGCTTTAACTTTATCTCGTGGAGTGATATTCAACATTTACGTGTGGATAGTGGCAGGCTGGGTTCCCTCTTTACTGTTTTCCTTTAAAGCATTGATGCAGTTGTGGGGTTTTGGTTTTCGCATGTTCTTGTCAGGTGCATTAGATGCTGTATTTACAAGACTTGATGTGATTATAATCGGTAAATTGTTCACACCGGCAGTGCTGGGCTTTTTCGACCGGGCAAAGTCACTGGATCAAATGATAGTTTATTACTCATCAGGTAGCTTAATGAGTGTACTTTTCCCAGTGTTGAGTAAGGTTCAAAATGATCTATCCCGCTTCCAAAGTATCATTATCAAGGCACTAGGTGTGATTAGCTTTGTTGTTTTTTTATTATTAGGTGTGATGTATCTGATTTCAGAAGAACTTGTCGTCATATTGTTTTCAGAAAAATGGCTGCCTTCTGCAGAGTATTTTAAATTGCTTATATTAAGTGGGTTCGCTTATCCAGTTAGTGCTTTACTTGTGAATGTATTAAGCAGCCGAGGGAATTCAAAGGCTTTTTTACGCTTGGAAATATATAAAAAAATTGTTTTTGGTAGTAATCTAGCCATAGCATTTATGTGGGGTATAGAAGGGTATTTATATGGACTTGTCTTGGCATCTATTTTGGCAGTCTATTTGAATATTATATTTGCCTCAGTAGAGATTAGACTACCTAAGTTTTCATTTGTACAACCAATTATTGTTCAGATGACTCTTGCTCTAATTACTGTTATTGGCGTTAAGGAACTATGTCTTGGATTAGAGTATAGTAACATTATAATGTTGTTGTTAAAAGCAAGTGTATTTACCATCTTATATATTCTAGCTAGTAGAATATTTGGGACATCATCTTATAAAAACTTTGTAGAGCAAATATTGCCAGTTATTCAACAAATAAGAAGGAAATTAGCTTAATGCCTAATGAAAACAATGATGTAATTGTCTCAGTATTTATGATCACTTACAATCATGAAAAGTATATCGCTGAAGCATTGGACTCTATCTTGATGCAAGAGGTTGATTTTCGCTATGAAATTGTCGTAGGTGAAGACTGCTCAACAGATAATACACGGCAGATTTTATTAGAGTACAGAGATAAATATCCTGATAAGTTTAAACTGCTTTTACATAATGAGAATATTGGGATGATGCCAAATGTGATTAGTACCTTGAAAGCATGTACAGGAAAGTACATTGCTATGCTGGAAGGAGATGATTATTGGGCAGATCCTTTAAAACTTCAGAAACAGGTGGATTTTTTAGATGATCATGAAAAATACATATGTACATTTCATAATTACAGTGTTGTTGATGAAGATGGAAATATTCTAATACAGTCTCAAGAAAAGTATAAAGGCTTACGAGACTATAATAGTGATGAGATGTGTTCTGGGGCAACAGCTATTCCAACACTTACCGTAATGTTCAGAAATGTTGCTCTCGATATACCTCACGAATTTGAGTCAGTTTACAATGGCGATACAGCTATATGGCATTTATTGGGTTTTTTTGGTGAAAGTAAGTATCAACAAGACATAGAATGTGCATCATATAGAATCCATTCAAACGGAGTCTGGGGTAGTTTGCAGCAAGTAGATAAATTAAAAAAAAGTTTTCTTACATTACAAACTCTAAAAAAGAATCCAAATATTTCAGCTGATATAGAAAATAAATTAAATCGAAATCTAGAATTATTAATGTTAGATCATTTGGCATCATCATTATATTCATTAAAAATAAGTGTATATTTCAGGGTGTTGTCTGAAATTTTCAATGATAAAGAAAAAAGAAAAATATTTTCTGTAAGCTCACATTTTATAGATGTTATAAGTAGAGCAAAACGAAAAATAAGAAGTAGTATAAAAAAAAATCTTTTCGGACTCAATAACAGTATGCGTTCTTTAAAAATCCATTTTTTGGAAGAGAATATTCGTATTGGAAAAAATGTAACAATAGGAAAAAATGTCATCATTAAAACAACTGATGGTGGAAGAATTATAATAGAGGATAATGTCTCCATTGAAAGCAATAGTTTTTTGTATGCCCAAAAAGGCGAGATAATAATAGGTAAAAATAGTTTTATAGGTTTTGGTTCACAGATAGTAGCTAAAAAATCGATAGCAATAGGGAATGATTGTCTAGTTTCAGCATATAGTATCATACGTGATGCTAACCATGGAACAAAAGGTCATATTCCTATTAGTTTGCAGCCTCACGATATTAAAGCAATAATCATTGAAGGTGATGTGTGGCTTGGTGCTCACACTGTTGTGACGGCAGGATCTTCAATTGGTCAAGGTGCTGTCGTCGGGGCTAATGCTGTTGTTACTAAGGATATAGAGTCCTATACAATAGTTGGTGGAGTACCCGCACGGTTTATCAAAAAAAGAGTTGACTAGTTTATGTCAAAAAAGATAAAGATTCTTTCAGTAATTGAAACTCTTGGAAATGGTGGTGCAGAGCGGGTTTTGATCAATACACTGCCAGCATTGCAAAAAATAGGCATTGAATGTGAAGTTGCCATTCTTTTTGAAACAGATGATCTGGCTGAAGAACTAGAAATGCAGGGGATCAAAGTGCACCGTCTACATCTATCCCATAAGTGGAATGTCGTTGAGGGCATATACAAACTAAACCAATTAATTAAAAAGCATCACTACGACATCATCCATGCCCATCTGTTCTTTGCCTATTTTTATACGGGGTTGATAAAGCTTTTCCATACTAATGTCAAAACGGTGACAACCTTTCATAACCTCGGTTACAACACTTATCCTGCAACTACTTTTGTTAAAAAGCTTCGTAAAAATCTGGATGCCTTTGTCGTTAATAAATTGGTAGACAAAAAAGTAGCGGTAAGCGGTGCCGTTAGAGATCACTATGTAGCACACCTAAATATTTCACATGTTGATGTAATCTTTAACTCATTTCCGTTGGGACAAATTGACACTGCACAAGATATTAAAGCAACAGAGATCTTAAAAAAATATGTCAATGCAAGTAAGTATGACCTTTTTTCCATTACGCCTGGTAGGCTGGTAAAAGAAAAGGGGCACACATATCTTCTTGAAGCGATAGAACGACTAGATAAAGTGACTATTAAACTATGTCATTTTATAGTAGGGTCTGGACCATTAGAGGAAGACATTAAAAGTGAGATAAAAGAGAAAAAACTTTTAAATGTAGTTTTGATCCCTGGTTTGCTACAAGAGGACCTTTTTCAATTCATTAGAGCATGTGATTTTGTTGTGGTTCCATCGATTTCTGAAGGATTTGGAATGGTAGTTGGTGAGGCAATGGCCTTAGTAAAACCAATAGTCGCTACAGACATTGATGGTGTAGTTGATATGATTGAAAATAATAAAGAAGGACTGCTTGTCCCCGCTAAAAACAGTGAAGCTCTGGCTAAGGCGATAGAACGACTTTATAATGATGCTGCATTACGGGACAGCTTGGCAGAAAATGCCAAAGAGAAGATCAAACAGTTTGATACAAAGATCATTGCTAAGCAGTGGAAAGCATACTATGAAGAGATGTTACGTGGCTAATGTTTTTTACATCTCTCTCACGGGTATGACCGAACCGCTTGGACGTTCACAGGTCTTGGAGTATCTGATGGATCTCAGCAAAGAGAATGAGATTTACCTGCTTTCGTTTGAGCGTGAAAATGATCTGAAAAATGTGGATGAGATTCAAGAGCTTATCAAAGACCAAAATATCCAATGGCAATATTTGACCTATTCCAATAAGTATGGGGTAATTTCTACTCTATGGCAGTTAGTTCTGGCCATACGCTTGGGTTCTAAGACCGTTCATAAACACTCTATCGACATCGTACACGCTCGGAGCATGATCCCTGCCACAATGGGATGGGTGTTAAAAAAAATGCATGGAGTAAAACTGCTTTTTGACATTCGTGGGTTTGCCATCGATGAAAAGGTCGACAGTGGACGGCTGCAAAAGAGTTCACTGCTCTACAAGCTCCTCAAGAAGCTGGACAATCATCTGTACAAAGTGTCAGACCATATAGTGACACTGACCCATGCTGCAAAAGAGATCCTCCATAACTCTTTAAATGTTCCAGAAGAGAAGATTACTGTCATTCCAACATGTGCCAACAAAGAACTGTTCAAACTTTTGGATGAAGACGAAAAAAGAGCTTTCAAAAGTACGTTGGGTTATTCTGAAAAAGATAAAATCGTTGTGCATACCGGAACGGTGAGCGGCTGGTATGATTTTGAGAGTGAAGTTAAGTTAGTAAAAGAGCTGATGAGACAAGATGAAGATGTTCACTTTTTGGTACTCAATAAACATGAGCAACCTTTTATACAAAAGATGATCTCTAAATATCTGTTGCCATTGGAGAGAGTGAAAATATCTTCTTCAGCATTTGATGAGGTTTATAAATACTTGAATATTGCAGATGTGTCACTCTTCTTTATAAAACCATCGTTCTCAAAACAAGCGTCTGCCCCAACCAAGTTCGCCGAAAATGTAGCGTGTCTATTACCATCAATTACCAATGGCAATGTAGGTGATATGGGGTTTTACCTTGAACACTACAGTGTTGGCAAGGTGATAGACCTAGATACGCTAGATGATAACCTTGCGCTAGTCGCTACAGAACTGCTTCGAGAGATGGGAGTGCCGGAATATGAAACCGAAGTGTTCGAGAGACTATTTAGTGAACATTTTGACAAAGAGATGGCGGTAAGAAAATACCAAGCCATTTATGAACAATTAGAAAGTGCAACATCGTGAAGATCATTGCTTTTACAAAATACTCTTATGAAGGACCAAGCAGCCGTTACCGTTTTTATAACTATGTCGATTGCTTTGCCAAAGAGCACATCTCAATGCAGATAGATCCGTTCTTCACTTTGGCATATTTTGTTCAGACAAACAAAGTACTAAAGATATTCAACGTTATTGTCTCTTACCTGCGCAGAGTATTTCAGCTGCTTGTAGTGCTCTTTTTTCCAAAAAAGTACGACCTGGTCCTGATAGAATATGAGCTGTTGCCATTTTTTCCAGCTGTTTTTGAATACCTTTTTAAAAAGCGGCAGATAAAGTATGTGGTCGATTATGATGATGCTGTCTTTCACAAGTATGATCAGCATAAAAGTGCATTTGTACGATGGTTCTTTGCCGAAAAAATAGGGCAGGTTATTAGCAATGCTGAAGTTGTCATAGTCTGTAACCCTTATCTTGAGCAGTATGCAAAAAAATACAATTCAAATGTTTTGCGATTGCCAACAGTAGTGCTGTTGGAGAACTATAAAAAAGCAATACAGGTGCATGAAGTCAAAACAGATGCAAAACCTTTTGTTATCGGCTGGATCGGTTCAAAAAGTACCAGTGTTTACATTGTGGATATCTTGCAGGCTATGGAAAAGTTTGCTTCCAAATATGATGTTGTTTTTAACCTTGTAGGCTTTAATGAGAGTGTATTGCATAATGGTATGAAAGAACGATGCAAAATCGAAGTTATTCCTTGGTCAGAAGAGAGTGAGATCGAAGAGATCTTGAAATTTGATGTAGGGATTATGCCTTTGAAAAGCGATCCATGGTCAAAAGGGAAGTGCGGCTTTAAGCTGGTGCAGTATATGTCATGTGCAAAGCCTGTTGTCGCTTCGCCTGTCGGGATCAATACTGCTCTGGTTAAAGAGGGTGAAAACGGCTTTTTGGCAGAGAGTGCTGATGAGTGGTTTGAGGCTTTTGAAAAGCTCTATTTAAACATGGAGCTGCGAGAGAAGATGGCAGAGACTAATATCCAAAAAATTGAAACTGAGTATAATCACAGTATGAATTGTAAAAAGTATGTCGAGCTTATCCGTACAACTGTGAAGAGTTAACATGTGCGGGATTGTAGGGTTTGTTGATCACAGTCATGCATCGTCGCCCAAACAGCTTCTGGCAATGACAACAACCTTACAGCATCGCGGACCTGACAGTTCTGGTATCTATTTTGATGACACCCCGGCTTTTCAAGTTGGGCTAGGGCATCAACGTCTCTCTATCCTGGACCTTTCCGAACTTGGTCAACAGCCTATGGCCTATAAACACCTGCATATCGTTCATAATGGTGAAGTCTATAATTTTGATGAGATCAAACAAGAG
The DNA here is from genome assembly GCF_041562805.1 of Sulfurovum sp. GTDB lineage: Bacteria > Campylobacterota > Campylobacteria > Campylobacterales > Sulfurovaceae > Sulfurovum. The sequence goes on from NZ_JBFFOH010000069.1 coordinate 8,530, forward strand.
TTAGAGGCTCTTGGGTATGAGTTTGAGTCGCATACCGATACAGAGGTCATCTTAAAAGCTTTTCATGCCTGGGATGTTGCCTGTGTAGAGAAGTTCAGAGGCATGTTCGCTTTTGTCATCTATGATACGAAGCAGCAGAAACTTTTTATGTTCCGTGACCGTGCGGGTGTGAAGCCGTTTTATTACCATGCAAAAGATGACTTGTTCTTGTTCGCAAGTGAGCTAAAAGCTTTTCACAAGCACGACAGATTTACAAAAACAATTAACAAAGAGGTCATACCAACCTACATGCAGTTTGGTTATATTCCAGCACCGTACAGCATCTTCAAAGATACCTATAAGTTAAAAGCCGGTCATTACATAGAGTATGACCTTGAAAATAGTAGTTTTGAGACTCATCAGTATTGGGATGTTAATACACTGTACCATCAGGATAAAATAGCTTCTACGGAAGATGAGGTGTTGGAGAGTCTTGAAAAAGTGCTGAGTGAGGCATGCTCTTTGCGGATGATTTCCGATGTGCCTGTCGGGGTCTTTCTGAGTGGCGGTATTGACAGCTCATTAGTAACGGCACTCTTGCAAAAAGAGTCAGTTACGCCGTTAAAGACTTTCACTATCGGTTTTGATGAGAGTGGCTATAACGAGGCGGAGCAGGCTAAAGAGATCGCGAGTTATCTCAAAACGGATCATACCGAGTACTACTGCTCTAAAGCAGATGCATTGCAGGTCATACCTGAGCTTTCAAAGATCTACGACGAACCCTTTGGCGACAGCTCTGCCATTGCTACCATCTTGGTTTCAAGAGCAGCGAAAGAGAAAGTTTCTGTTGTCCTCTCAGGTGACGGCGGTGATGAGACGTTTTGCGGCTACAGCAAGTATTTCGCTCTGAATAGAGCCGTTAAATACCTGAAACCAGGTCTGCGAAGAACCGTTGTGCAAAAAACAGTAGGTTTTTTGAATGAAGAGAGTGCTTTAAAACTCAATAAGCTGTTGCCAAAAGCAAAACGTCAAACCAATGTTCGTGACAAGTTTCAAAAGTTTAAGAGAGCTATTAATGCAGAGAGTCTTGATGAGATGTTTGTTGAGGCAAGCTCTTATGTTGATAAAGACACGGTTAGCCGGTATTTGAAAGGTGATCTGAACACTTTGAGCAATACGAATTTCGATCATTTCAATATGTTACAGGATGTTGAACCAGTTGAGCAGATGATGGCGATGGATTATCAAACTTTTATGGCAGATGATGTGCTTACAAAGGTTGACCGTGCGACGATGAGTCAAAGTCTGGAAGGTAGAGAACCTCTGCTTGACCATAAGATCATAGAGTATGTTGCGACAATTCCCATAGAGCTAAAGTACAAAGATGGCAGTGGAAAATATTTGCTAAAAAAAGTGCTGGAAAAGTATTTGCCTAAAGCGTATTGGGAGAGACCAAAGTCCGGTTTTCAAGTGCCTCTGTTTGAATGGCTGAAAAGTGATCTGAGGTCTTTGCTGGACAAATACCTGGATTACAATCGTTTAGAAGAAGGCGGTATATTTGATGCACAAGCAGTCCAACAAACACTGAAACAGTATTACACTGGTCAGTACATTAACATCAATGAACTATGGTTTATCCTCATGTTCGAGATGTGGCGCGAAGAGTGGGCTAGCTAGTGTTACTCAAAGATCCTAAAGCATCGACAACCTTAGTACTGATATTTTCTTCTGTAGCTATCTTTTTGGCGTCGTTACTACTGTTGATGAATTTTGATCTTTTTTCAAAGAATGTTTTTACGGTTATACGACGCTATGGTGATTATGACACCCCTTACTACAGTCTGGCTGTTGCCTTACTCCTCTTTATGGGTTTGACGTCAATAATAGCATTGTTCAGAAATAAGCCATTAACATATATATGGATTATAAAAGCATTCGTGACGCTGATCGTTATGATCCCTTATGAGATGTATTATGGCTTGGATGCCTATATGTATTACGCGGAGGCCGTACATTTTACGGGGGAGCATACGCATGGAAAAGCAGGGACCTTCAATACTATTTTTGTCAACTATATATTTACTTTTATCGGTGGGGAGAGTTATTTTTCGCTAAAACTATTGAACTCATTTGTAGCTTACCTAGGTCTTGTTTTAATCTATAAAAGTTATGAACTTATTATGCGTAGAAGTGGCCTATCCCTGGAAAATGACTATTTCATATATGTCTTTTTTCTTTTCCCATCTGTTCTGTTTTGGTCATCGATCCTGGGGAAAGACCCTTTAAACCTCCTTTTTATCGGTATATTTATGTACGGGTTTATACGTTTTATCAATAAAAGACGAATGTTGTGGTTGCTGTGGACAGTTGTTGCGATCATTGGCGTACGTTATATCCGTTCTTGGTATGCCATCATTATGATCATCTCGATTGCGATGTTCTATATTCGACCAAAGTCAATAAAACGTAATATCACACTCATTCCATTGGTGCCGGTTCTATATATAAGCTTCAGCTACTTTTTGCAGAATCAGGGAATATCCTCATTTAACGAGCTGTTTTATAAGATGAGTTATACATCGTACACTTTGGCTTTTGGTGGAAGTAGTTTGGAATATACGCATATTAACAATATATGGGATTACCTTTTTTACTACATTCCTAACCTTTTTACTACCCTTTTCCGTCCTATGCCATGGGATATACGCAATCCTTTTTCGCTGCTAGCCGCCGTTGAAAATGTATTTTTACTGTACTTTACCTATAAATACATATTCAAAAACTGGCGTGAGGTTTTGAAAAACAAGTATTTGCGATTTTTGATCCTGTTTATTTTTTCATGGTCGCTCTTTTATGTCATAATCTCGCCTACAAACCTTGGGATGGCAGTGCGGTTTAAGTTGCAGATCTTGCCGGCGATGTTGATTGTTATTTGGGTGTCAAGGCACATTTACCTGCAGAAGCAGAAACAGAAAAAAGGTCTGGAGGAAGAGGAACGTAAACAGCTCTCTATCGGGCAGCGTTCGAAAAAGGATTCAGGTATTGAAAAAGAGTAAAACCATCGTCATCGTCATCAACACCTCATGGAACATCTACAACTTCAGAGTGGGGTTGTTAAAAGCCTTGCAAGAAGAAGGTTACCATATTGTGGCGATCGCGCCGAAAGATGGCTTTTCGCATAAGCTCGAA
>NZ_JBFFOH010000070.1:0-11635 GCF_041562805.1 Sulfurovum sp.
CGTTACTGTAACGCTTATCTGAAACAGAAGCTATCTCTGCTGTTTTAAACTCAGGCTTTTCTACCTCTACTATAACCACAGCGTCTTTAAGCGTTGTTTTTAAAGGTACAGAAACAATTGAACCTGTAGATAAGTGATCTTGGCATGCATACGTCAAGTCAGGTGCACTTGAACGAAGAAGCAATATTTTATAATAGTTCACTATGAATTAACTCTTTATATAAATTTTATTCACTAAAGTATACCCCTAAAAGAGTACTTCTAACCTTTAGTCAGAGTTTATTCCACTCAAAAATATACGAATAAAAAAAGTATCTTATAAGCCTAAATAGCTACAGCCAGAGGTACAATCTAATTTATTTCTAGACAATGTAAGTACAGTAGTACCAGATGGACCTACATAAGTGAATACATTTCCATCTCTAGACCAATCAGAATCTAATCCATACTGCAATAAGTCTTCAGCTGCAGACCCATTAATATCAGTAAAAACACCTCTCAAAATACTTTTTTGCCGTTCCGTAGCAATAGCAGAACGCAAAGCACCTACTGTGGCTATAGCTCTGGTCTCTTCTGCATCATCTCTAGTAGCTGCTAGTTTTGGAATTGCAATCGCCGATAATATCCCTATCACTACGATTACAAAAACCAATTCAACCATTGTAAATGCTTTTTTCATAACACCCCTTCATATTTTTAAATTTCTAAGTTCAAATTATTATATCATAAAAAAAGATCATTTCTTAACGAATTACCTGTGTCCCTTTATATACATGGTCTCCATTTAATGAATCATCTACATTTTCAATATGAACATTATCTCCAACAAACGTTATACTAGCTCCATCAGCTTTTGCCTCTACACAAGAATCATAATCATCTATAGTCGGTACTTGTCCTTTGCCTTTGTAGGAAGATACTAAATCAGTAATACAAATCTTTGTATTCGCCATCAGTGTTGAATAAGTTGCATCATCTCTAGTCGCTGCCAATTTTGGGATAGCTACCGCTGCCAAAATACCTATAATAACAATTACAAAGATCAATTCTATCATAGTAAATGCATTTTTCATTATTTCCCTTTTATAATGCAGATTTAATATTATAAGTATTACATAAAAATGTCAATAAAATGTCAATTATTTTATATGTAATGTATAAAATTGGTGAACGAAGAAAACTCTTACAATACGCGATAAGCTAAATCATAGACCTAGAAAATACTGAATTACAGAATACCTTATGAAGTATTTTTCAAATAATTTGCTAAATATTTAGCTGCTTGGTTTAGGTGAAATACATTCAATGATTAGAATTAGCGGAGGAAAAATTATAAAAAGTAGTACTAGGTTACTATTCTATAAAATTTGATACTTTTTTAATAAAAACTGATATAACTGTTATGTTTTTTCAGGTGCTAACTGCCCCTATATCTAAACATAATCTCAGGCTCGTGGTTGTGAGCTGCTGGAGATTATGTCTAGCAAAACAATTACGTTATCGAGTTACTCGTGAACCCTTCATAGGTGATTTACCATGTAGTCCTGCAGCAACAGCCGCTGCATTAGTAGTACTCACATCCATATCATTACCTGAAATAGAAATTGTTGTCAAAGCATCTGCATTTGCATCTACACATGCAGGAATACCTGTTAGAACAGGATCTGCTCCCGTTGACTGATATTCTGATATTGCATCAGTAACACATGTTTTGATGTTTGAAATCAATGCAGAATCCAATGCATCATCTCTAGTTGCTGCCAATTTAGGTATTGCTACTGCTGCCAAAATTCCGATAATTACAATTACAAAGATCAATTCGATCATTGTGAATCCGCGTCTCATGTTATTCATGATTAACTCCTGTTAAAATGTTTTAGTATCAGTTCAGTAACCGACCTAAGAGAAGTATACTGAAAAAATGTCAAAAAATGTCAAAAAATGTCAAAAAACAATAAATATTTCTAAAAAGTATCATTTTTTTACAATCAATTCATAATATTTATCTATAAATCTATGTAATATTACAATAAACCATGCTAGTATAGAGATAAGTATCTTATGTGCTAGATATGTATATCAGATGTAAATGCTTACTATAATGGTAGCTATTCATATTAATTATAGTGATACAGACATTCCTGTGCATTTGATTTAAACCATACAAAATGTTATGATATTATTTATGATTTTGGTGGACAGCGAATTCAAAGGTAACCTCATGAAATAGGATAACCCTACAAATTTCTCTCTAGAAACTGCCTTTCATCTATTCATTATATATAATAAGGAAACATTATGCAAAAAGAATGGTCATCATTTAGAATCACATTGGTACTTTACTTTGTCGTCCTTCTACTGCCTTTTAGTTTTTATTTTGTTTATACATCATTTGAAACGATGCAAAATGACACAAAAATCGTACGCCAAAGTTCTTGGACAGCTGGTGCTATCTCGAATTTGGCACTCACTGCAAATAATAAAAGCTCCCAACAAATGATCAAAGATATTGACACTACCCTTCAAAATATCTCTTTATGGGTGATTCAAAATAATACATCCAACCTATATATAGGTACAAAATCACTTTCACAAGATTTCACACAAGTTATGACATGCTGGGATAACTATAGAGAAATTCTTTCTCAACAGGAGACAATGGCTCTCAGGGAACAGGCTCTCCAATGCTGGGAAAAAGCAGACTCTCTGGCTGTCATTGTGGAAAAAATGGTTTATCTCAAACAAAAGAAGATGATCAACCTATTCTATTTTTCACTTACTACAACAATGCTGCTTATACTCTTGATCATCTACATAGTAAGAATCTATATCCATAGACAAATGAAAAAGCATAACATACATGACCATGAGACCAAACTATATAAGAAAAAATATTTTATGTCAGAACTCAAAATAACTTGTAGTAGATCTGCAAGACATAACTACCCACTCTCTATGCTATGTGTATCGATTGATAATTTTGAAAAAAAGAATAAAACATACAATAATAGAACAAAAAGAAATACGCTTAAAGTATTTGGTATTTTGATACACTCTTTAGTACGTGATGGTGATATTGCCTGTCGATATGATGAAAATCATTTTTTTCTATTATTACCATTTACAGAACAAGAAAACGCATTGATCTTAGAGGAACGTATACGTCAAACTCTGGAAAAAGATAATTGGATAAGAAGTAAAAAAATCGTATTTAAGTTTAAAACAACAGAATTTGATAAAAAAGAGTCAGAAGAAACACTTATAGCACGTACATTAGATGGCTGTGAGTTGAGAGGATAAATGGGGTGGGTGGGCATATGCCCACCAAGAAGATCATTTTTATCTAAATTCCATCCAAAGTTTCAATAAGCAGTTCGATCTCATCTTCATAAGAGGTAGCCTGTTTGGCTAAACGCAGATAGGCTTTAAGCAGCTTATCCGGCTTGTTATCTTGATGTAAATTTACTCCTGCCTCTTCTAGGTCTTTGTTTACAAAGTCCGCAAAAGCATCTTCTAGTTTTATCTCATAACGATTTCCTGAAACAGTAAGTCCTACATTCTTCATGGTATTCCTTTATGGGCTTAGGCTAAGAGTGATTCGACCTGTGCAATGATCTTTTCGATCTCTGTATCTTTCTCTTCAAGTTCACGTTTAAGTGCTGCTATTTGCGCCTCTTGTGCATTTTGAGATCCAGATACATTTGAAAGTTCAACTTTGAGTTGTACATTTTCACTTTTAAGGGCTTCATGATCCACTCTCCACTGTTCTATTTTTTCCTGTAATTTTTGTAATGCTGACATTTCATACTCCGTTTCTTAATTATATTGAACATATTTTTCTTTGTGTTATAATAGCGAAAATTTAAAAAAAAACAACATAAAGTAGAGGTTTATTTTGCCAAATTTCACGGTATCAAGTCCATACCAGCCTGCCGGTGACCAACCTGCCGCAATAGAGACCCTCAGTAACTCCATAGAAGCAGGTAATCAATACCAAACGTTACTAGGAGTTACAGGTTCAGGTAAAACCTATACCATGGCAAAGGTGATAGAAAAAACCAAAAAGCCAACCCTCATTATGACACACAACAAAACATTGGCAGCACAACTCTACTCAGAGTTTAGGAGTTTTTTTCCTAACAACCATGTCGAATACTTTATCTCTTATTATGATTACTATCAGCCTGAAGCCTATTTACCACGACAAGACCTTTTTATAGAAAAAGACTCTTCTATAAATGAAGAGTTGGAACGTTTACGTTTAAGTACTACAGCAAACCTTCTTTCACATGATGATGTCATTGTCATCGCTTCTGTGTCTGCCAACTACGGATTGGGTTCTCCTGATGATTACCGTTCCATCGTACAGAAACTTTGTGTAGGTGACGAATACAATCAGAAAGCACTACTACTCAGACTGGTAGATATGGGATATAAACGTAATGATGAGTTTTTCGACAGGGGTGATTTTCGTGTGACAGGTGAAGTTATAGACATTTATCCTGCTTACTCTGAAGAGTTTGCCATACGCATAGAGTTTTTTGGCGACGAGATAGAAGATATTTATGAATTTAACTCACTTACGGGAGAGAAAGAAGACGGGCTGAAAGAGGCTACCATCTACTCAGCCAATCAGTTCATCGTCTCCAAAGAAAAACTCGCCCTTGCAGTCAAAAGCATTGAAGAAGAGTTGGCTGATAGGCTTGCATACTACCAAAAAGAAGACCGTATGATAGAGTACAACCGTCTTAAACAGCGTACTGAGTTTGACTTAGAGATGATAGAAGGCACAGGTATGTGTAAAGGCATCGAAAACTACTCTCGCCACCTTACAGGAAAAAAAGTAGGTGAGACGCCCTACTCCATGATGGACTACTTTGAAGCCATGCATGATGATTACCTTGTCATCGTAGATGAGTCCCATGTTTCTTTACCTCAGTTTAGAGGGATGTATGCCGGAGACAGAAGCCGTAAAGAAGTACTCGTTGACCATGGCTTCAGACTGCCCTCTGCGCTGGACAACCGACCATTGATGTTTGATGAGTACATTCATAAAGCCCCTCACTTTTTGTTTGTTTCTGCTACTCCTGCGCCACTTGAGCTTGAACTTTCATCTGCCGTAGCCGAACAAGTTGTACGACCGACAGGACTGCTTGACCCACCAATAGAAGTCATAGACAGTACCTATCAGGTAGAAAATCTGTTTGACCGTATGAAACCTGTTATAGAAAAAGGGGAGCGTGTACTCATTACCGTGTTGACCAAAAAAATGGCCGAAGAGCTTAGTACCTACTACAACGATCTTGGACTCAAAGCACGTCACATGCACTCGGACATGGATGCGATAGAACGTAACCAAACCATACGTTCATTACGTTTGGGTGAGTTTGATATTTTGATAGGGATCAACCTGCTTAGGGAAGGTCTTGACCTGCCGGAAGTGAGTCTGGTAGCCATACTTGATGCAGACAAAGAAGGTTTTTTACGTTCAAGAACCGCACTCATACAAACTTCAGGAAGGGCAGCCAGAAATGCCAACGGGCGTGTCCTTATGTATGCTAAAAGAATCACCGATTCCATGCAATTCACCATTGACACCACGCAAGCAAGACGAGAAAAACAAATAACGTACAATAAAGCACATGGTATCACACCTAAAACCACCCTGAGAGTCCTTGACACAGACCTTAAAGTTGAAGATGCAGGAGAACTCTACAACAAAGCTTCAAAAATGGACAAAATGCCAAAAGCAGAGCGACAACAACTGACCAAAGAACTCAAAGCCAAGATGCTTGCTGCTGCAAAAAACTTGGATTTTGAAGAAGCTGCCAGACTGCGTGACCAGATAGCAAAAATCAAAAAATTGTAGGTTTTTGCTATAATACGCGTAAAATATAATATTATATAGGCAATTCTCATGGCTTTAGACCTCTCTTCATCACAACTTTATTTTAACCGTGAACTTTCATGGCTACAGTTTAACTCACGTGTTTTGGCACAAGCACTGGATGAACAACTCCCTCCACTTGAACGTCTTAAATTTCTTGCTATCTACGGAACAAACCTTGATGAATTTTATATGATACGTGTTGCAGGACTTAAAGCTCTATTTAAAGCAAGAGTACAGGAGACCGGGCCGGACAAGCTCACTCCAAGTCAACAACTTGAAGAGATACATGGGTACCTGCATAAAGAACATAAAGTTTTAGAGTCATGTTACACTTCTATCATTTCAGAACTTCATACCCATGGAGTAAACGTAAAGAACTATGAGGCCCTCAACAAAGAAGAACAAGAGGAAATAAAAGAAAAATTCTTTCACGAGATCTATCCTGTGATCATCCCTATAGCCGTAGATGCCACACACCCTTTTCCTCATCTGAACAACCTGAGTTTTGGTTTGGCACTGACACTGGAAGATGATTCTAAACATATAAAACACGGTCTTGTGCGTATCCCGAGAATACTTCCTAGGTTTGTACAGTTAGGACAAACATTTATTCCCATAGAATCTGTGGTTGAATACTTTGCCTCTGAACTTTTTCCTGGTTTTAGTCCACTGGCCTCTACGCCTTTCAGGGTCACAAGAAATGCAGATATCGAGATAGAAGAGGAAGAAGCAGATGACTTTCTAGAGATCCTTCAAGAAGGTTTACGTTCCAGAAACAAAGGTTCGCTTATACGTCTTGAACTCATCGATGGCGCAGATGCAGATCTTATAAACTTTTTACTCTCTCACCTCAACCTTGACAACAAAGACATTTACTCTTACAAGAGTCTTTCTCTCAATCTAGGTAGTCTTTGGCAGATCGTGGGGGACAAAGCACTCTCTCATCTTGTGCTACCTACTTTTGCACCAAAGATACTACCTCCGTTAAACAATGAGAATATCTTTGAGGCTATTGAGAAACAAGATGTTCTGCTTTATCATCCTTTTGACAGTTTTGAACCTGTAGTTCAATTCATCAAACAAGCTGCTGCAGACCCGGAAACAATTACCATACGTATGACACTCTACCGTGCAGGACCTAAGTCTCCTATCGTTAAAGCACTCATAGATGCCGTACGTGACGGGAAACAGGTCATGGTACTTGTCGAACTCAAAGCAAGATTTGATGAAGAGAACAACTTACGTTGGGCAAAAGCACTTGAAGATGCCGGAGCACATGTAGTGTATGGTATACCTGGGCTCAAAGTACATGCTAAGATCGCACAAGTGATCAAGAGACAGGGTGGAAAACTTAAAAGTTATGTACATCTTGCAACGGGAAATTATAACCCTAGTACATCAAAGATCTATACCGACATGTCATACTTTACAACAAAAGATATTTTTAGTACAGATGCCACGCACTTTTTTCACTTTTTGACAGGTTTTTCTACCCATACAAAGTTAGATACGCTCTTCATGTCACCTACCCAGATCAAACCAAAGCTCATCAAGCTTATAGAAAAAGAGTGCAAACACGGAACGCAAGGGCATGTCATACTCAAAGCCAACTCTTTAGTTGACGCAGATATCATCCAGGCACTCTACATTGCTTCCCAAAAAGGATGTAAGGTCGATCTTATCATCCGTGGTATATGTTGTTTAAAACCAGGCATCAAAGGTATCAGTGAAAACATTACTGTCTCTTCGGTCATAGGAAAATACTTAGAACATGCACGTGTTTACTTTTTTAAACATGACAAGTTCAAATGCTACATCTCATCTGCGGACCTCATGCCACGTAACCTTGTGAGACGTGTAGAGCTCATGACCCCTATCTTGGAAGAAACACTCACCCAAAAGATAGAGCAGATTTTAATGTTACAACTTGCAGATAATTCCTTACGATGGGAACTCCAGGAAGATGGAAATTACACTAAAGTACCTTCTCTAGGTAAAAAAATAAACAACCAGTGTGTCTTAGAAGAGTATGTAAACAAGATCCATGATAAAACAAAAAAAGAGACACCAAACTACGTAAGCCGTTTGGCCAACCGTATATTGAAGGATAGTTAATGATATTAAAACTTAAAGAATGGACACCGAAACTTGGTCCAAATGCCTGGATAGCAGAAGGCTCTTCTGTTATAGGACGTGTGACTATGGGAGAAGACTCTGCTGTATGGTTTGGATGTGTGGTACGAGGTGATGTACATCACATTACCATAGGAGACAGAACCAATATCCAAGACCTCAGTATGGTACATGTAACACATCATAAAAAAGCAGATATGTCAGATGGTCACCCTACGGTGATAGGTAATGATGTCACAGTAGGTCACCGAGTTATGCTGCATGGCTGTACCATAGAAGATGCCTGCCTCATAGGTATGTCAGCTACTATACTTGATGGAGCGGTCATTGGCAAAGAGTCTATCGTAGGTGCTTCTGCACTGGTAACCAAAAATAAAGTCTTCCCTCCCAGAAGTCTCATCATGGGAAGTCCTGCAAAAGTTGTACGAGAATTAACGGACGAAGAAGTCACAGAACTCTATGCCTCTGCACAACGTTATGTCAGTTTTAAAAATGAATATCAGTAAAAAGGCCATAGTAAAGAATGAAACAAATCATAACTAAAAGTTTACAGGACATACTCTCTAAAGATGTCATCCTGTTCGTACTCAAAATGGGATTGATCTCACTGGCTGTTACTTCTCTGCTGACATGGAATCTTTGGGATACATTTAACACTCTTATATCTTCATATCTTTCATGGATACCGTGGGAATGGTTACAAACTTCAGGTGCATCAGTAGCAACCTTTTCATTAGCCTATATGCTTTTTATCATCATCGTATCGCTGCTTACTTCATTGTACAGTGAGAAGCTACTCATCTCCTTGGCAAAAAAACGTTATCCTGATGTTCCCGTAGTCGGCAGTGCCAATATCACTACCTCTATTCTTTTAACACTTAAAGCCAGTATCATTTTTCTACTGCTCTTTATGATCACATTGCCTTTACTTTTTATCCCCATGTTTGGTCAGGTCCTGGTACTCTACTTGTGGTCTATCTTACTGAAGGAACCCACCATTTATGATGTGGGAGCACTCTTCATCAATGATAAAAAAGTACTGAAAGAAAAAAAGAAAAAAACAAGGATTTTGGCTATGATAGCTGCACTCTTTAACTATGTACCCTTAGTCAATATCTTTGCTCCGGTATTTGCACAAATACTCTTTTTACACCATATACTAGGGAAAGAAAAATAAAGTTTATTTACTTTGTTTTTCTTTTTTCACTCTTCTCTCTTTTTTACTTGAAATGGAAAAACGCAGTAACTCATCTGCACTATTAACATACTCTGGCAGTGTCTCTAAACTCTTTTCCATCACTTTTGCAGCACATACAGCATCACTAAAAGCACGATGATGTGTGGCAGTCTCTATCTCTAGAAAGTCTATAAGATAGGCAAGCCCATAACGTTCACTCTCAAAAGTCCGCTTTGCCAATTCAATCGTACAGAGTTGGGGGTTACCGATAGCCCCTAAACCGAATCTGTCAAACGAGGCATTCAAAAAATTATAATCAAAATGTGCATTATGCGCTACAAATATAGCATCACCCATAAAGTGACGTAATGCAGTTAACGCTGCTTTTCTTGTAGGTGCTCCCATAAGATCTGTGGGTTCAATACCTGTGATCTTAGTAATATATTCCGGTAAAAAAGCACATTCAACAAAGGTTTCAAAACGGTCTATCACTTCACCGTTCTGTAACATCACTGCACCGATCTCGATCACTTGAGATGTCCCGGGCTTAGACCCATTGGTTTCTATATCTATGACACAATAACGTTGTTCTTTATGTGATGTAAAACATGTCTCAAGTCTATAGTCGTTATCTTCTAGTTGTGTTATAGGATAGCCAGAGGCTTGAAGAAGGAAAAAGATTATTTCCGCATCTTCCAGTAGTGTAGTATGTTTGGTAACGATCTGTTTATATTGTTCTTCATGCAACACTCCGTCATTTTTACGAAATGCTGTGGTTAGTTCTTCAAAGACTTTTTGCATTAGCTATAAACTGTTTCACTTTTCTAGGATCTTTTTTTCCTTTAATCGATTCTACACCTGAACTTACATCTACAGCGTAAAAACCAAGTTGTTTAACTTGGACTACGTTCTCAGGAGTTAAGCCTCCTGCTAAAATGATCTTAGAGCAGTCCACGCCAGTGAACCATTCAAGATTCAGACGCTTTCCTGTACCGCCATATGCTTCACTGTAAGCATCGACCAAGCGATATCTGTTTTTAAATCGTGTGATATCTTCCGGCCCTTTAGCGCGGACTACAGGAAGAGTTTGTAACCCGATGGCATCCAAAGACTCTTCATCTACATCAAAATGGATCTGCGCACGTGAAATATCAGAGTATCTACACACTGTGTCTATCGTCTCTACCCCCTCATTCACAAAAAGCCCCACTCTTTCCACAAAAGGGGGAAGTTGATCGATGATTCTTTTCGCTGCTGCAGGCGTAATGTAACGTGGTGATTTATTATAGAAAACAAACCCCAATGCATCCGCCCCACACTCTACAGCATGTAAGGCATCTTTCAAATTGGTAATTCCACAAATTTTTACTCTCATTATACATTCTCCTTCAGAAGGAACAAAGTCCCTTCTGAATTCCTCTCACTGAAGCTTCGTCTACGATTCAGATACATACTCTTCCCCCTTATTTTAATGCAGAAATTGCTTTCTCTATACCCTCTGGATGTTTATATACAAACGATCCAGCTACTACAACATCAACACCTGCCGTCTCTAACTCTTTTACATTTTTATCATTCACCCCGCCATCTACTTCTATCAAACATTTTGGGTTTCTCTTCTCTATCAATGCTTTCAGGCGCTGTGCTTTTTCCACAACCGAAGAAATAAACTTTTGCCCACCAAAACCCGGGTTAACACTCATAAGAAGCACCATATCTACATCTTCAATTAAAAACTCTATCGCTTCAGGTGGTGTATGTGGATTCAACGTAATAGCAGGGCGTATACCCAACGCACGTATTTTCTGTATGAGTCTATGGGGATGCTTCTCTTCTTCAATGTGAAAAGAGATAAATTCCGGTTTCAAAGGTGCGAACAGGTCAACAAAAAATGAATTATTCTCCACCATAAGGTGTATATCCAAAGGTTTGGTTGCCGCTTGTGCTACTGCTTCAACTACGACAGGTCCTACCGTAAGATTAGGTACAAAATGCCCATCCATCACATCAACATGTACAAGGTCACATCCACCTTCACAAATGGCTGCAACATCACGAGCCAAATGCCCAAAATCAGCGGAGAGTATACTTGGAGCTACTAACATAAATGTCCTCTTGTATTATTTTGATTTATTATAGCAAAATCAAACTTGTGACCTAGTGCCAAACTGCAAGGATATCCATATCAAGACTTTCAAAAGAGTGCTTTGTTTGGATTCATTTTCTCTTCCCAATGTAAAACAAAGAAGAAGCAGCGACACCTTAAGCAAATTTTATGCTCGAATTGTCTATAATCCCACAAAATATTCATCGTTTTACACTGAACTTTTAAAAAAGTGTACATGAGACGATTAACTTAAAGGACATACTATGGCAAGAAGATGTGACATTACGGGTAAAGGCCCATTAACAGGAAACAACGTTTCTCACGCAAA
>NZ_JBFFOH010000071.1:0-11581 GCF_041562805.1 Sulfurovum sp.
AAATAGCCGTCCTCGCGCCCCAGCTGCGAAATGGCGACTTTCACCCCTTTGTTCAGCGCCTCGCGAAGCCCGCCGTCCATCTCCGCAGCCGTAAGGTCGGTAAACGACTCACCGTGCTTCTCGACAACCTTCTCGGCCGACGCCTGCACCTTGTCAACAACCGTGTCAAGCCACCCCGCCTGAGCACCCGGCACAGTCAGCAGCCCGGCAACCGCCGCAGCGACGATACGTTTTGAAAATAGCATAGATATTCCTGTATTTTTTGAAAAGGAGTATGCCGTAGCACGGCTTAGAGGATTGTTTTCGGGATAGAAACGTAAGTTCGTTGCCACGGTATCAAACATAAATAGAAAAAAGGATTACCAACTTGTTGAAATGGTTTTTTAATAAAGATAAAGTAGCAGAATATATGAGTATCTAAATTACTTTGTCTTAATGCTTAATTCACTGCAGTCAATTCACCGGCAATCATCTCAGCCTGCTTGAGTACCGTTTCAGTAGCCAACATCTGCATATCCGGTGGATAACCAAACTGTCGTAACGTTCTTTTTACGATTACTTTCAACTTAGCTCTCACACTCTCCTTTATCGTCCAGTCAATAGAGGTGTTGGCCTTTACCCTCGCAGTAAGGACAACAGCCAATTCTCTTAATGCATCTTTTTCCATTACTTCTTTGGCACTGTCATTATTGGCAATAGCCGTATAAAAAGCATACTCAAAATCAGTCAGTCCCATAGCCTTAGGTTCTTCATCCATTTTGTGAATATCTTTACTGAGCTTGATTAGCTCTTCTATAACTTCAGCCGCAGTAATAATCTTATTGTGATATTTTTTTATTGAGCTTTCCAACATTTCCATCAATGATTTACTCTGAACCAGATTTGTTTTCATTCTAGTTTTTATCTCATCATTGAGAAGTTTTTTAAGAACTTCAAGAGCAATATTTTTATGCTTCATCCCCTGGACTTCTAGTAAAAACTCTTCTGACAGTATGGAAATATCAGGCTTTTTTATTCCGGAAGCATCAAAAATATCGATCACTTGTTCTGTTACAAGTGCCTTATCTATCACTTGTCTTATGGTAGTTTCCATCTCTTCATCAGTTCTACCATTACCACTACTGTCAAACTTAACAAGTCGTGCTTTTACTGCTTGAAAAAATGAAACTTCATCTTTAACATCCATAGCTTCATCGTGAGGAATAGCTATAGCAAAAGCTTGGGACAGTGCAGTTACCTCATCTATGTATCTTTTTTTACCATCTTCAAGACCAAGTATATGTTCTTCTGCTTCTAAGATTAACGACAACTTTTCTCTTGTGCCAGCCTCAAAATAATCTTCATAACTAAACCCATGGTACATCTGAGACACCACTTCCAGTTTTTCAAGCATCAGTGCAACGGCTTGTTCTTGCCCAAGTGCAGGGTCGCCTTTCCCTCCGCTATCACTATAAAACGAAAGAGCCTTTTTCAAATCACTTGCAATTCCTAAATAATCTACTACAAGGCCGGCAGGCTTGTCTTTATAGACTCTATTGACCCTTGCAATAGCTTGCATGAGGTTATGCCCTTTCATAGGCTTATCTATGTAAAGTGTATGCATAGGGGGCGCATCGAAACCAGTCAACCACATATCTCTTACAATGACAAGTTTTAGTTCATCCTTCGCATCTTTCATGCGGTTAGCCAGTTCTCTTCTCTGTTTTTTAGTGGTATGATGTTTTGCCATCTGCGGACCGTCACTACTACTTGCAGTCATAATAACTTTTATAATACCTTTGTCCAGATCATCACTATGCCATTCAGGACGAAGTTTGATGATCTCTTCATAAAGTCTGGTAGCAATTCTTCTACTCATTGCGACCACCATTCCTTTGCCGTCAAATACTTCCTGACGGTTTTCAAAGTGTGTCACAATATCGTTCGCGACTTCTTTAACCCTGTTTTCGCTCCCTATAAGTGCTTCTAGCTGTGTCCATTTGGCTTTAGCTTTTTGCGTCTCATTCAGGTCGCCATTTTTTAACTCACTATCGAGCTCTTTTACAAGCTTCTTTCCTTCATCACTCAGCGTTATTTTTGCTAGCCGACTTTCATAGTAGATCTTAACCGTAGCTCCATCTTCAACCGCTTGTGCAATGTCGTAAATATCGACGTAGTTTCCAAATACGGCAGGCGTATTGACGTCACTGCTTTCTATCGGTGTACCCGTAAATCCAAGGTAAGTGGCATTAGGTAAGGCATCTCTTAAATATTTGGCAAAGCCATACACTATCTTTTTGCCTATAACATTCTTATCGTTATCTTTCACATCGACTGTTTTTGGTTTAAATCCATACTGTGTACGGTGTGCTTCGTCGGCAATGACTACGATGTTTTTTCTGTTTGAAAGTTCATCGTAGATGTTCCCCTCTTCTGGTTGAAACTTTTGGATTGTGGCAAATATAACGCCGCCACTCGCCACTTTGAGTAGACTTTTCAGATGTTCTCTGTCTACGGCTTGAATCGGTTCTTGTCTAAGCAGACTTTGTGAGCTGGCGAAAGTATCAAAAAGCTGATCGTCTAGATCGTTTCTATCGGTGATAACCAAGATCGTCGGGTTGTTTAAACTCAGAACGATTTTACCGGTATAGAAGACCATAGAGAGTGATTTGCCACTGCCTTGTGTATGCCAGACGACACCCGCTTTTCTATCGCCTCTGGGCTGTTGTTCTACACTTGATAGTCCATAAGCGATGGGATCTTCTTCGACATAACTATCCAAGTCGGTAGCACGCAGTGTTGATTGTATGGCCTTATTAACGGCGTAGTATTGGTGGTAAGCTGCTAGTTTTTTGACCGTTTCAATGGTCACGATACCTGTTTTACTGTCCTCATGTTTACTCTTTTCGTAGACAATAAAACTTCGTACCAAATCTAAAAGTGTCGCACGGTTCAACATCCCGTCTATCAATGTTTCCATCCGTGAAACAAGCTTTGAGGCTTCCTCTCTACCGTCACTGCTTTTCCAGCTCATGAACCTCGTCAGTCCTGCTGAAATGGTGCCTGCTTTTGCCTCCAAGCCATCACTGATAATACAAAATGCATTGTACGTAAACAAAGAGGGAATGATGCTTTTATACGTTTGTATCTGCTTATATGCAGATTTTATGGTCGCATTTTCGTCTACCGGGTTTTTCAGTTCCATTACTACAAGAGGTAAGCCATTGATGAAGAGAATAATGTCGGGACGTTTATTCGTCCCATTTGCGACAATTGTAAATTGGTTCGAGACAACAAAGTCATTATTGTCTACATCTTCAAAGTCTATCAGCTTAACGATCTCCCCACGTGTCACGCCGTCTCTTTGGACCTCTAGCGTTATGCCCTCTGTCAGCATTTTATGAAAAGTTTCATTGTCGGTTAACAGTTCTGTCGTGCCTAATCTCTCTATCTGTTTTAAAGCATCAAAGATCAGGTCATGCTCTAAAGCAGGATTGAGAGCAGTCAGTGCATTTTGAAGTTTATCTTTTAAAATCACCTCTTCGAAAGAGTCTCGCATTGGCGTGTCACTGTCGGGTGCGACGTTTGGAGCATATATGTATTCGAACCCCTGTTTTTCCAGAAGCTCTATGGCAAACAGTTCTATCTCATTTTCGCTTATCTTATTCATCCAAAGGCTCCAATGCATTGATCTCAGCTTCCAAAGATTCCAACAGAGTAATGATCTCTTCAAAAGTCAGATGTTTGTCAAAGATCATGCTTTGCATAGAAGCATAATCTTCTTTGAGTTCCTTATACCTAAATGCTGGCGGCAGCAACTTGAATGTTCCCACCTTGGCATCTTCATATTTAGCCCAAGGGCTTCTGTAAAACTTCTGTTTAAATTCCACGACATCTTGTAAAAGTCCCAAATCTGTCAATGCTTCTTCTTTTACTGCAGCTTGCGCCATCTGTGCAAGGTCGTAATAATGCCGTGAATGCCGTAACGGTATCATTTTCCCTTCTGCTCTATTCGCTTCTTGATGTAAAATCGTCGCCTTTTCCCAAAAAGTTCTTTTAGCCATAACAGCATTCACGCTACATTCTGGTTGTTTAAAGAGGTGTGGAAACTTCTCCGCAACAAAGGGTGTGATTGTGTAAGAGCTTGAAGGTAACCATGACGCCAGAGGACCTATCTCTAGGAGTATCTGAGGTCTTAATGCTTTATCGATAAAAGCTGATGGATAAATGATATTTATAGAAAACTTGTCTTCTTCATCAATGCTACAAGTACAATATGAAGATAAGATTTCAGATACAACAGGCAATAGCACCTCTTCAATATAGGCTATAGCATCTTTGTTGACTTGCTTATTTAATATACCTTGCTGAGTAGGTGTACGACTTTCTTGCGGATCTTTACCAGTCACTAAAGTCCAATCCAAAATCAAATCAATATCTTCCGAGAAACGGCCTATGAGGTTAAAGACTTTAGAAAGGCTCGTTCCGCCTTTAAACATTAGAACTTTATTTAACCTGGCATCTGAAAACAGTTTGTCAAGCGTCCATACAACCCAAAAATCTTTCTCGACAATGGCATTTGTCGTGTTCATCAGACTTGCTGTTTCTTGAAACAACTCGTTTCTTTGTTCTACCGATAAGTTAGCAACATCATTCATTGTCATCTACTTTACAAATCTTTTTGATGGTCTCATAGATCCATACCGTAGAAGACTTGGTATCGTTGAGTATTTTAGAGTACTTGCTTGGCTCTATCTTTTTTCTAATCGTTTCGATGACCATATCATCTATTCTATCTTTGCCGAGGGTTTTAAGAGCTTGAACGATTAAAGAGCTCTCTTTATGTTTAAAGCCTATGTTTTTTAAAGAAGATTTTTTAAACTCTATTGTCATGCTATCTAGTATTTTGTAGCTCTTGTTGGGTCCGTTACTAAGATAGATGTACTTCCCCGGTACCTGTGTTGAAAGTCCAAGTATGTTTAATGCGGTGTCTCCACTCACTTCTATTTTCCAGTTAAACTTTCTGGCATAGGCGCGGGAAACTTGTTCGATGTCAGGGCTTAGCTCTTTTTGTAAGAGTTCGCTATATTTTGGATAGTCGTATATACCTCTAGCTACTCGCCTGATCTTCCCTTGCTTTAGTAGCTCAGACAAAAGGTTGTCCGCTTGTGCCCGGCTAAACTTCCCGAGCAGGTCATTGGCTGAGAACGCCCACCCCCTACCATGTCCAGCTATAAAGTAGAATGCGTTGTTATAGAGGCTAGACAAGGTCTTCCTTTCTATTAGTATCTAGAAAAAAGTATATCTTTTTCTGGATTTATTCTTACTTTTTAAGAAATGTACCTAGATATTAAGCCTGTATTTCCTAAAAGTAGCTAACACATCGTTTATCTCTTTTTCTGTGTTATTTTATCATTCAGTTACTACATCTACACTATCTTTGGCTTCACTACTGTAATGATACTCAGTAAGTTCAGAAGTTAGAAAATCATCCATTAATAATTTAATAAACAAGTCTTTTGAAACTTGTGTATCTAATTGAAGTTTTTCTTCATTGGTATTAAATCGAAAACGCCCAGCAAGGCCCGGATAAGTTTTACAAAAATTTATGATTCTATCATTACTAATTCCCAATTTTAAAACTGGAGATGACTTTGCTACTTTAGTAAAACGTCTTGCATATTTCACATCCGAAACAAGTTCTCTAAGTGTTTCTGGATTTTCTAAAATGTTAATTGCTTCTACCGCATCAAGACCTATAGAAGCTTCTCTAACAATAACATCATGAAAACCGAAGAACTTTTCAATGGTTTTCAAGTCTAAAACAAATAGTTTGTCATTCAATCGCATTAATTGGAATCCTCCACTAATACGTAAAAACTCATCATTAATTTTTTCGAATCGTTCTTCAGATTTTTTGAGAAAAAAACTAGATCTTCCAAAAATATTGACTGGTGCCAACGTCTTGTATAAAACAGCCTGATTTTCATTGTCACCAATTTCTATTAAAAATGCTTTTACCAAAGAAATATCATCTTCAGCGATATTAAACAATGCATGGTCATCTGAAGCAAGAATTGTTTCCATAACTGCCAACTCTTCTGGAACCTCTAAGTCGTATAAATAAATTGTATTTAAGCGCTCATCAGAAGAGGAAAGATTTAAAACGGAAAGTTCATCTTCATTAATAATATTTTCTTTTAAACTTTGAATAAACATAACTTTTAGTTCAGGTAATGATGCTGCTTTAATATCTAGTTTTTTGGGCGTAAAACTATCATCATTCTTCAACAATACATAAACAGTAATTCCAATATCATCAACATTATCAACATGATATTGTAAATTCTCTCTTAATTCTTCTATATTCATGTATAGTCCTTTTTTACATAATAAATTCGTTCGTCCAATTTAATATAATGGACTTTTTGTCCCTCGATTAATCGACCTCTACATATTAAAATAATATTTTCTTTATCACTCATTTTAAAATTACCATTTGCTTCATAAATCTGGAATCCAAGCAAGGCTAACGAAGGGTTTGCATAAAAAAGGTCAGTCTTAATATAAATTATACCCATCACAATCAAAAGTAAAGAAAGAACAATCATTTGCCTGTAACTATCAAAATCAAAACTTATTAAAGGAACCACATATGTAGCTAAAAAAGTCAAATGTTCATAGTTAATGCCTTTTATCCTTGTTATTTTAAAAGGTAAGTCAGTACTCCCTTCTAAATCAAATTCAAATCGCTTAAAAGCATAAAAACAATAAAGCAATAAGACAATAGAGATGACAGGCAAGATATTATTCTTTAATAATT
Organism: Sulfurovum sp.; assembly: GCF_041562805.1. GTDB lineage: Bacteria > Campylobacterota > Campylobacteria > Campylobacterales > Sulfurovaceae > Sulfurovum. The sequence goes on from NZ_JBFFOH010000071.1 coordinate 6,803, forward strand.
CTACAAATCCAATAAAAGTACACTCTTTGCCAATGCATATAGGAAAATCCACTGTAATAATAATAAAAAATATGAATAGTAAGCCTAATGACATAAGATATAAATCAATTTTTCTACGAGTATTATTCATTTTCGTTCTCCACTTAAGCTAGCAATAGTCGCTTGCAATACCTTCCAACTGATTTCAGCCGTATGTTTATCTGGTGAAAAACCTTGCGAAGCTTGTTGTCTAGGATGAATATAGTTTCTAAAATCTTTTAAGACATGACTAAATTTTTTAATGTCTAACTCAATAAAACCTGTTTCATGTGCTACATTTATCAAACTATCCAATGTCCACTCATACATTGGCTTCACTTTTAGTTCTTTATCCTTTGGAGCAGAACTCGCCATATTAAATTGTTGAGGATTTTTTGTTGCGACATCAAGTAAAAGACCTTCTAGAGTACTGCCACATAAAAAGATAACCGACAATGAAGCACCACTACGTAAAGACTTTTTAATTTCATCAATTCTCTGTTGTATTATTGTCTCGAACTGCATGTCAATATTCAAGAGGGATAAGTTCAATTTTGAAAAATCATGACTTAAAAAGTCACTTTCTGTAGATTCATCATAAACTGTTTTGCCCAAAAGTCGATGTACTATCTTGACACACTCGTCAAATTCTGGAGTATTCACAGGCGCTTTCTTTTTCTTTTGTTCATACCCCCACACTTCCAGTAAGGCTGTTAAAACTTTCCCTACTAATAAATCCGACTCTTTTTCCCAAAATGCACGAAGCCTCTTACCTTTTGAATCGCCATTAAATGCATATTTTGTAGAATAAATATCAATATTGGCTGTTTCTCTAAAGAACTCTGCATATGTCGCATTTGTAAACTCTAAGACATACCCACTTGCTACACCAAGTAAATCTTCAAAATATTTTTTTTCGATTGTTTTTAAACTAGACACTAATTAACTTTCGATTTAAATTCATCTTCATAAAACACTTCCTGCCAATGGTCTTCTAGAATAGCCCATATCTCATCTACTACTTGATAATAATAAGTGCCATATTCATTACTCACTTCATATAAAAACCCCATTTGTTGGAGATGACCTATACTATCAGGTATTGCAGCAACATACTGAAATTTAAAAACTACTGTTTGCTTTTGTTGAGAAAGAAAATAAGCTAAGATCTTTTTCTCTTCTATTCCAAGATTCTTAAGAGTTCTCAGCAACCTACTTTGTGTTTGTGAAGCCTTCTTGTTACGTTTAAAGTATGAAAATATTTTGTCCAAAACATCTATTACGATAAGTATACCCGCTATTAAAGTTGAGATACCAATCCATACCCCATAGTTGGTAACAAATTCTTCTAAATAAAACTTTTCTCTAAAATCATTGCTGGACATAATTAAAATAAGTCCACTAAAAAAAACAATCCATGCAAGTTTTGATAGTGACCCAAAAAGTTTTAAAAAACCATTTAAATCGAAATTCATAGCTTCACCCTCACTTCCCCACTCATAAGCTTAGGTAAAAGTGTATCTCTCATATTTTCTAAAGTTTTAATTTGAACATCATTGTTTTCTTTTTTCAAATATAAATCCGTAATATCTTTACCAATTGTTTTTTGGATGCCCATTGGAGGAATTATAATTTCACTATCTTTAATACTTTGAGTAGAAAGGTTAACTTGAACCCCACTATTTGCTTTACTTTGTAGTAACGCGATAAAATCAGGGTCTTTTAGTTGTACATATAATAAGTAGTTATTTAATAGTTTTTCATCAGATTTTAAATATATACGAGCAACTCTTTGGTTTAAAACATATTTGTCAGATTTATCTATTATTGCAGGGACCCCTAAAATTACGACATTATCTTTCATATCAGTCATTGCCATTACAATGTCATTTTTATTAAGTATCCATTTTTCTAACTTCTCTTCTCTTGGAACAAAATCTTTTTTTGGATTTAATTTTAATCCACCGCCTCTTTCAATATGCCCCATTTTTAAAACTTCTAAATGCTCTTTTTCATATGGAATATAATGTTTACTACTAAAAGAAAACCCATTTTGCATAACTGCAATATCTGATAACTTGCAAGTTTCCCACTCATCCGTAGCCTCTTCAATAAACCATTGTCTAAAAAGTGTTTGTGCTAACGCTTCAAGAGTTTTGTTTTGGCGGTGGAGAAGGTCGATCTTATAATCAAGGCTACTTAGAACTTCTGCTATTGCTTTTTGTTCTTCAAGTGGTGGAAGTAAAATATCGGTTTCATCAAAAGTATTTCTAGTGATAGTGTCAAATACAGCACCATAAGAAACTTGTTGTAATTGTTTTACCGTATTTTTTAAAAGATAGAACAAATAATCATTAATAGATACGTTTTCCTTAGCTCTTAGCCCGTAGCAAGATTGGTTAAATGTCATTGGTTTATCTAGCATAGCTAATGCCCCAACTGTTCCTCTTGCCGAAATAATAATGTCATTTTTTTGCAATAATTTTGTACTACTTTTTTCTAAACCTAAATTAGTTATTGTTTTTTCAGTATTAGAAACATACTTTCTACCTGTATTAAAATCAACCACCGATAACCAAGGAATGTTGCCATTCCAATATTCTGGGAGTGTAGTTTTTGGAGTTCCACCACCAATCACATCAGCAATATCAGAAATTTTAAATTCTTTCCACTCACCCATCAATAACGACCTTTGCCAAGTTGTCATTAATTCTCTGATTAAGTGCTTCTTCCTCTTCTATCTGCTCTTTTAACTCTTGTTGTAAACTCGTAAACCTCTCTTTAAAGTCAAATTCATCATCTACCTCTTCAAGTCCTACATATCGCCCAGGAGTTAGTACATAGTTTAACTCTTTTACTTCATCTTGAGAAGCTGACTTACAAAAACCTTTTATATCTTCATACTCACTACTCCCAGTTTTCCAATCGTGATAAACCTTAGCTATGCAGTCTGTGTCTTCATGGCTAAACTCTTTTGTTCTTCTGTTTATAAGTTCACCCATGTTTCGAGAGTCTATAAATAAGATATCTTTAGTCGTTCTTCCTCTTTTCATAAACCAGATAGTCGCCGGGATCTGCGTGTTTAAAAAAAGTTTTGCGGGTAGGTTCACTATACAGTCTACGAGATTAGCATCGACTAATGCCTTTCTAATATCTCCTTCTCCTCCAGCGTTACTTGTTAGAGAGCCTTTAGCCAATACAAAGCCAGCTGTTCCCGTAGGCGCCAAGTGGTAGAGAAAGTGTTGTATCCAGGCATAGTTTGCATTACCCTCCGGCGGGGTTCCGTACTTCCAGCGTCCGTCATTTCGCAGCAGGTCACCGCTCCAGTCACTCACATTAAAAGGTGGGTTGGCAATGATGAAGTCGGCTTTGAGGTCTTTGTGCGCGTCGTTTAGAAATGAGCCTTCATTGTTCCACTTGACCTGGGAACTGTCTATACCGCGAATGGCGAGGTTCATCTTTGCGAGTCGCCAAGTGGTTTGGTTTGACTCTTGACCGTAGATAGAAATATCGTTTATCTTTCCTTGATGCTCTATTACAAACTTTTCGGACTGCACAAACATACCGCCACTACCGCAACAGGGGTCGAAGACCCTGCCTTTGTACGGTTCCAACATCTTTACAAGAAGTTCAACGACACTCTTAGGCGTATAGAACTGTCCACCTTGTTTACCCTCAGCAAGTGCAAACTCACCTAAAAAGTACTCAAACACATGCCCAAGCACATCGGCACTTCGAGCCTTTGCATCTCCAAAAGCTATATTTCCTATAAGGTCGATAAGTCCACCAAGAGACTTACTGTCAAGGTTATCTCTGGCAAACACTTTTGGCAGTACGCCTTTTAACGAAGGATTGTCTTTTTCGACAACATCCATGGCCTCATCAACAATCTTACCGATGTTTGGCAGTTTGGCATTCGAGAGAAGAAACGACCATCTAGCAGTAGGTGGAACAAAAAATACATTTTCAGCTTTATACTCGTCTCTGTCTTCAGGGTCGGCTCCGGCATACTCCCCTTCGCCCGCTTCCAGTTTGTTATAAAGTTCTTCAAAACTATCAGAGATATATTTTAAAAACACAAGCCCCATAACCACATGCTTATACTCTGCAGCATCAATGTTCTTTCGTAGTTTATCGGCAGCTTTCCATAGCTGTTTTTCTATCGACTCTTCTTGCTTTGCTTTCGCCATATACAGTATCCATCAACTAATAATTTATTTTAAATGATTCTACCACCCGGACGGTATAACGGGGGTTAAACATCGTTGTCATTACTATGTGACATATAATGTTAGAGTAATCACTATATATAAACCAATCATTCCACACAACCAACTGGTTTTTATAAAAATCTATTGGGTAATAGCCCGTATGACAAGGTTCTTAATGAAGCGCGTCAGGCCGAGATAGAGCATCAGCAGTTCGGCGGTATGTCGATGAATTTTTGGCACCGGATGGTCCGAATTTAAATCCGAAGAACATTCGGGGTAAAACAACCAATATTTTGATCTGAAAGCGTGACCAGGAAGCCCGAGGGCTTCGGGTCTTTTATTCGAAGTGAGAGAGGAGTTTGTTCTTGTTGATCTTTGTCAGGTCGGCAGCGACGCACTTTTTAAGCGACTGCTTGACCTGCGGGTCCAGCTTTTCGTTAAGCTTCTTGCTGGTCGCTTTCGGGAAGGCAAGGTGCCATTGCGACGGCGACTCCTGTTTGATGAGCGAGGCGATGTCCGCACTGATCTGCTTTAGAATGCTGCTCTCCTG
>NZ_JBFFOH010000072.1:0-11520 GCF_041562805.1 Sulfurovum sp.
AACAGGCTGCTATGGAAAGTATGGAAGACATTAAAAGGATGTTGGACAGTACTACCAAGATGATTTTTATTACCGCAGGAATGGGTGGGGGAACAGGAACAGGTGCAGCACCTATCATTGCTCAGGCAGCCAATGAGGTAGGAGCACTGACTGTTTCTGTCGTAACCAGTCCGTTTAAATTTGAAGGTCGCAAGAGAGCGAAACTTGCAAAAGATGGTCTGGAGGAGCTGAAACGTGAAAGTGACTCTATCATTGTGGTTCCAAACGAAAAACTCCTTTCAATCGTCGAGAAGAATCTTGGGATCAAAGAGAGTTTTAGAATGGTTGATGATATTCTTGCACAGGCAGTCGGTGGTATCTCTAAAGTGATCCTTTCTCATGGAGAAAATGATATCAACCTTGACTTTGCCGATGTTAAAACGGTTATGAGTCATAGAGGTCTTGCTCTTATGGGTGCAGGATACAGTACTGGAACCAATGCAGCCTATGATGCAGCAAAAGCTGCAATTGAGTCTCCATTACTTGACAATATCTCTATAGACGGTGCGATGGGTGTACTTGTACACTTTGATATCCACCCTGATTATCCTATCATGGAGATCGGTGAAGCTATGAGTATTGTAGAAGAGAGTGCAGATGAAGACGCATCTGTTATCTTTGGAACAACAACAAATGAAAATATGGCTATCGATGAAGTGAAGATCACTATCGTTGCTACTGGCTTTGAAGATAAAAACGCTGTTGCTGAACCAACAGTAACAAAACAAAAAACACTTTTAAGTGCTAACACTTGTGACATCAATACAGTAAGAAGTAAGATGGTCGTGGGTGGATACAATGGTGAGAATGAAGATATTTTAGATGTCCCTACTTTCCTTAGAAAGCAAATGGACTAAATAACCCCTTTATGATTTGAAACAGAGAAACTCTTCCTTCTCTGTTTTACCATTCCCTACAATTTTTCCCTTTCTATTAATTATATTTTGATATGATTCCCCCAAACAATACTTATGGACACACTATGAAACATTTAAAAAAACTTTCAACGATGGCAACAGCTACCGGTCTTGGTGCTCTTTTAGCTACCGGTGTTACAGGTTGCTTCAGTAATAATGGACAACAGCAAGAAGAGAGTAAAGCACAAAATGCTTTTGTCATTATAGAAGAGACTGCTCCTGGAAGATACCAGATAAAAGATGAGTTTCCAGCAGATGAAACACGTATCGTACTTAAACAACTTGATGGTACTGAACGTGTATTGACCAAGCCTGAAATGGATGCTCTCGTTGCAGAAGAAGCAGCCAAAATTGACAATGGTACTTCTAACCTTACCAAGGAACAAAACCCTCAAATGTCACAACAAGGTGGTATGGGGCTAGGAGAAATACTCCTGTCAAGTATCGCTGGAGCAATGATCGGATCATGGATAGGCTCTAAACTTTTTGGTAACCAGAACTTCCAGAACAACAGAAAAGCAGGATACAAATCTCCTTCTACCTACGCAAAAAGCCAAAAAAGTTTTAACAAGACTAATAAAAGCAGTAGTAAGAGAAGTGGTTTTTTTGGAAATAAAAGTTCTTCAAGCCGCACGGGTGGCTTCTTTGGTGGTTAAGAGATGGTAAATTTACAGAAAACAACTCCTTTAGACACAGACTATTTAGAATCACTCGGATTTGTATGGCATACAGACAGTGATGAAAGCAGTTATATCTCTGATGAACTTGTTATCCTCTCTGAAGCTGAAGCTGAAGCCTATTATGAAGCAACCAATGCACTCTATGACATGTATGTAGAAGCAGCTGAACATGTTGTCGAAAATAATCTCTTTCATGAAATAGGTATACCGTTTAACCTTGTTGATGTCATTAAAGAGTCATGGCAAAGCGATGTACACTGGCATCTTTACGGACGTTTTGACTTAGCCGGTGGCGTAGATGGAAAACCGATCAAACTTTTAGAATTTAATGCAGATACACCTACTGCACTTTTTGAAACAGCTATCGTCCAATGGGCGATGCTTAAGCAAAACAACCTTGAAGAAGAGAGCCAATTCAATGGACTTTACGAGGCACTTATAGACAATTTTAAACGTCTGGTGACACTGGAAGAAGATGTTTCTACTTTTGAAGAACGTTATGATGGATGGAACTTCCTCTTTACTTCTGTCAAAGGAAATTCCGAAGAAGAAAATACTGTAAGGCTACTGCAACATATTGCCACCGAAGCAGGCTACGAAACTGAGTTTGCCTATATTGATGACATAGAGTTCTCAGTAGAAGACGGTATATTTTATGAAAATAAGAACTATGAACTCTGGTTTAAACTTATCCCTTGGGAAGACATTGCACTAGAAGAGTCAGACTTGGCGATGCTTCTTACAAACATTATCAAAAATCAAAAAGCTATCATCTTCAATCCTGCCTATACCCTACTCTTTCAAAGTAAAGGACTACTCAAGATACTATGGGATCTCTATCCCAACCATCCTCTTCTACTTGAAAGTTCTTTTGAGCCTTTGGAAGAGACAAAACAGGTAAAGAAACCTGTTTTTGGAAGAGAAGGTGGAAGTGTAAGTATTATAGATGAAAAGTCTAATGATATTGAAGCTGTACCTGGTGACTACGATAATCATAAGATGGTCTACCAAGCCTATACAGAACTAGCAACTGACACACAAGGACTATCTTATCAGGCAGGTGTATTTTATGCCTACGAAGCCTGTGGACTTGGTTTTAGAAAAGGTGGGAAGATATTGAACAATATGTCTAAATTTGTAGGCCATATTGTTAAAGGATAAGTAACTATATGCTCCCCCCCTTAGAAAACCTTATAAAGTTATATATTTTGTAAGGTTTTGATCTTTTTCCCCTCAAGTGCTATACCAAATTATCTTTCTACAACCCCTCAATAACTATTTTTCTATGTTTTAACTGAGATTTTAGGCACCCATTTTGTAAATTATGTCATATATATCACTAGATAGTGTATAAAAGTAACATAGTAAGATTATTTTTACTAATAAAACTATTTAGTGATACATGCTATGGTAATGCTATACTCTTGACATAAGATAACTTATAGCTGCATTGCAGTTAATTCAAAATATGGAGTGTCAAAATGGGAATTTTCAAATTTATATTTACACTAATGCTTGCAACTTTTTTAACGGGAAACTTAAATGCATCTGATAAAAAAGTTATTACATGGAAACTTGCACAGACATGGGGAACAGGAATGCCTATCTTTGGTGAGGCTGTTACAAACATGGCTGAGAGAGTCAAAAAAATGTCTAATGGTAGACTTATCATCAAAATTGATTCAAAAAACAAACACAAGGCGCCTTTCGGTATTTTTGACTTTGTAAAGTCAGGCCGCTATCAAATGGGGCACTCAGCATCTTACTACTGGAAAGGTAAAGACATGAAGACAATGTTCTTTACGACAGTACCTTTTGGTATGATCGCTACAGAGCAATACGCATGGTTCTACTACGGTGGTGGAATGGAACTTTCTAAAGAAGTATATGGGAAACATGGCTTAATGTCATTTCCTGGTGGGAACACAGGAAACCAGATGGGTGGTTGGTTCAAAAAAGAGATGAATACTGTTGAAGATTTCAAGGGTCTTAAAATGAGAATCCCCGGTTTTGCGGGTGAAGTACTCTCTAAACTAGGTGCCAGTGTTGTCAACATTGCTCCAGGTGAATTATATACAGCACTTGACAGAGGTACTATTGATGCCTTAGAATGGGTTGGGCCTGCACTTGATTTAAAGATGGGCTTTCATAAAATTGCACCTTACTATTATACGGGATGGCATGAGCCGGCAACAGAGTTGCAGTTTTTAATTAACGAAAAAGCTTTCAATAAACTTCCTGCTGATCTTCAAGAGATCGTGAAAGAAGCTATGAAATCATCAGCTTATGATATGCTTAGTCAGTCTATAAATGATAATGCTGTAAGTCTGGCAAATATCAAAAAAGATTATCCAAATGTTCAGATCAAAACATTCTCTAAGGATATCATGACTAGAATCAATGCAGAAACAGATACACTTCTAAATGAAATGTCTGCAAAAGATCCAATGGCTAAAAAAATTATTGACCATCAACGAGCGTACTTAAAAATGGTACGTCAATGGACAAATATTTCTGATTTCGCTTATTTAAAGAGTTATTAGAAAAAGCTATTTGCTTCCGCTATTTGGAAGCAAATATTTTTAAATTATAGACAATACGACGAAAGAGAAAAGATGCTACTTAGACTAGAACGTATAATTGACACTACTGTAGACAAAATTGGTAATTTCAATGCTATTATCATGATTGCACTGATGCTTAATGTCTGTTATGACGTTATCATGCGCTATTTTTTCCACAACAGCAAAATCGCCTTTCAAGAATTAGAATGGCATTTATTCTCTTTTGTAATATTGATTGGTATAGCGTACACGCTAAAAGAAGATGCTCACGTAAGAGTGGATGTCTTGTTTGAACATTTTAAGCCAAAGACAAAGGCAGTGATCAATATCATAGGTTCTATTCTCTTTATTATACCTTTCAGCCTACTGATCATATATGGTGGGTATTTGTATGCGTATGAAGCTTACTCAATATCAGAAATAAGTCAGGACCCGGGCGGGCTATCGCACAGGTGGATAGTAAAATCATTGATTGCGACCAGTTTCGTACTCTTAATCTTTGCAACAGTAGGTTTTATAATCAGAAATATCAATGTGTTTTTAAATATAGAACAACCCACAGAACATCATGCAGATGATAATATTCTCTAATCACTCTCGAGGTACTTTTAAATGATCGCAATTTTTATGTTTGTCACAGCCTTATTGCTTCTTATAGTTGGCTTTCCGGTTGCCTTTACTTTTGCAGGTGTTGCCATAATATTTGCACTTATTACTGAAGGTTTTCTTGGAACCATTGATCTTTTTACAATGATGCCGTATCGTATCATGTCAACCATGACAAATACAATTTTGATGGCAATTCCTCTTTTTATCTTTATGGGGATAGTGCTACAAAAAAGCAAGATGGCAGAGAAACTCCTTGAATCAGGTGGCATGCTTTTTGGTTCTGTAAGAGGCGGTTTAGCCGTTTCAACCATACTTGTCGGTGCAATGCTTGCAGCTTCAACTGGTGTCGTTGGAGCATCTGTTGTTGCAATGGGTGTTATCGCTCTTCCTGTAATGCTTAAACATAAATATGATCCCAGTCTTGCCTCTGGAGTTATCTGTGCCTCTGGAACACTTGGACAGATCATCCCCCCATCAATCGTACTTATCATACTTGCTGATGTTATGTATGTCCCTGTAGGTGATCTATTTAAAGCCGCTGTTATCCCAGGACTTACGCTTGTGGGACTCTATTTACTATACGTACTGGTCGTGGCATATCTCAATAAAAATGTAGCACCGGCAATTGTCTTTGAGCATGGCACTGTCTCTAAGTCACAACTGTGGAAAATCGCACTAAAAGCTATGGTACCTCCACTTGTACTGATCATATTTGTGCTAGGTTCTATATTTTCAGGTATTGCCACAGCAACAGAGTCCGCAGCTATCGGGGGTATCGGGGCACTTTTCTTATCTTTTTTATATGGAGAGTTTTCGTTCAAAATGATGCATGAAAGTGCTCTTGAGACAGCAAAAATCACCAGTATGGTCTTTGCAATCCTTATTGCAGCAACGGCATTTTCTATGGTCTTTTCAGAAATGGGAGGAGATGTTATCGTCGAAGACTTTATGATGAGTCTCCCTGGTGAAAAATGGGGCTTCTTAATTCTCTCTATGCTAGCTATTCTTGTACTTGGATTTTTTATTGATTTTGTAGAGATATCATTTATCGTTGTACCTATTCTTGCGCCTATCGCAGCAAATCTTGGGATAGACCCTGCATGGTTTGCAATTTTGATCGCGATGAATCTGCAGACATCTTTTCTGACCCCACCTTTCGGTTTCAGTCTTTTTTATCTCAAAGGTGTTGCTCCCCCATCAGTAACAACGAAGCAGATATATAAAGGTGTTCTTCCTTTTATTGCGATACAGGTACTAGTGCTGATGGGTATTGTTATATTCCCAGGTTTTTTTGGATTTAATGTATAAAGAAAGAAAGAAAGAAAGAGGAAAATTCAAATAAAAAACTTTATTGTCAAATACTACAAGAGTTTTCATTTGTAATTTTTCCATTTTCTTTAACATATTCTATACCCCAGTCAAACATCTCTTTTAGAACTGGTTTTAATCTTCTTCCTATGGGAGTAAGAGAATAGACAACTTTAGGTGGTACTTCTGCAAATACCTCTCTTTTGATTATGTTTTTTTCTTCTAATTCTCTTAGTTTTATAGTTAAAGTTTTTTGGCTAATTTCACTTATGTCTTCACTTAAGTCTTTAAACCTTTTATCCTGTTCAAGTAAATACCAAATAACAGCTAGTTTCCATCTATCATTGAAGATATCCATTGTTACGGACACAGAACATTTATATTCTTTATCGTTTATATAATACATTTTTGTCCTTTATAGGCTTTATTGTAACAAAAAAAATTTAAAGTATCATTACTTACCTAAAGTATCGTAAGCGATATTTAAGTTGCAAATGATTACAATTTTCTACAATTAAAAAATAAAGGAATATTTTATGAACAACTTCACATATTACAATCCAACAAAAATAGAGTTTGGAAAAGAAAAAGAAAACAACATCGGTGAGTACCTGGAACAATCAGGTATTAAAAAAGTGTTATTGGTATATGGTGGTGGTAGTATTAAGAAAAACGGTCTTTATGACAAAATTATAATTTCACTTAATAAGAACAATATAGCATTTGAAGAACTTTCTGGAGTTGTAAGTAATCCTCTTTTAAGTAAAGTAAATGAAGGAATAGAAATAGCTAAAAATACTAATATTGAAGCTATTTTGGGAGTTGGTGGTGGTTCTGTTGCAGATAGTGCAAAAGCAATAGCTGTCGGAGCTAAATATGATGGAGACGTTTGGGATTTCTTCATAAATAAAGCCACAATCTCAGAAGCACTACCTGTATTCACTGTTATGACACTATCGGCAACAGCAAGTGAAATGAATGGGAATTCTGTAGTTATGAATGATATAACAAAACAAAAGTATTCAATAGCTTCTGTTTTAGTAAACCCTGTAGTATCTGTAATTAATCCTGAACTAATGGCAACAGTCAGTCCTGAATATTTAGCTTATTCTGCTGTTGATGTTATTTCTCACTGTATTGAAGTATATTTTACTGCAAGTGTACATCCGAATTTTAATTCTAGAATTGTTGAGTCTATTATTAAAACAGTAATGCAAACAACTGAAATATTAATAGAAAATCCAAATGATTATGATGCACGTGCCGAGTTTGCATGGGCAGCGATCCAAGGGCTAAATGGCTTAACGCCTGCAGGAACAGGGGGTGGAAGTTTTCCAAATCACATGATAGAACATTCTTTATCGGCACTGTTTAATGTACCTCATGGAGCTGGACTGGCTGTGGTAATTCCTGCATGGATGAAATGGTACAAAGTACAGAATATACCTCAATTTAAAAGATTTTCAAAAGAGATTTTTAATAGCGAAGATGAAAATGTAGGGATAGAAAAGTTAGAGAATTGGTTTTCTAAGATAGGCGCACCTGTAACATTAAAAGAGGTAAATATTCCAAGAGAATCTATAGAGGAATTAGCCATAAATGCAAATGAATTGGCAAATCTATGGGGATTTGGTGCATTGTACCCAACTGGATCCATTATAGAAATATTAGAAAAAGCATAAAAACAAAAGGAAAGATAAATGAGAAATGAATTAATGAATGCCATGGATTTTAGACATGCATGTAAAGTTTTTGATGATACAAAAAAGGTTACGCAGGAGGATATGAAATATATTCTTGAAGCAGGTAGAAAATCACCATCATCTTTTGGTATCGAAGCATGGAAATTTTTAGTTATCACAAATGATGAATTAAAAGCAAAACTAAGACCTGCATGTTGGGATCAAGTGCAAGTTACATCTTGCTCTCACCTTGTAATAATTTTAGCCGGTATTGATAGTGTCAAAGTAGAATCAGGTGAAGTTGAAAAAAGATTTTCAAGAAGAGAAATGCCACAAGAATCATTAGATTTTTATATGGGACTTTATGCTGGTCACTTAAAAGACACACTAAGTAGTAACGAAAATATTTATGCTTGGACTTCAAAACAATCATATATAGCAGCTGGGAACATGATGACAGCAGGTGCATTACTTGGCATTGATTCTTGTCCTATAGAAGGGTTTGATAAAAAACAGGTAGAAGAGATATTAGAACTTGACACTACTAAATACCAGTTATCAATGGTTTTACCTTTTGGATATAGATTAAACCCGCAAGCAAAACAATTAAGACTGGCATTTGAAGAAGTAGTTGAGTTTATCGATTAAAAATATAAAAAGGAAAATTCATGTCTAAATAAGATACCAGTTGAAGACATAATTATACATGCAAACATTCATTTATATAGGATATAAGATGAGAGAGAAACTATAATATGTCTAATTTTTCGAGGCATCGGGTGAAGTAGTTTTCTCTACTTCACTTTTCTCTTTCTTTTCACAATCAATAGAAACAATCTCCACTTCATCACTGTCAATACGTGCAGCAGTCAGTTGACCACCCCACAAACATCCCGTATCTAAAGCCAGTACATGTTCATCTTCATAGAATCCCAAGGTTGACCAATGTCCTATGATAATACGCAGGTCAATGTCTTTACGATCATTACATTCAAACCAGGGTATTAGCCCTTTTTCTCTTAGCTCATCCGTAGGCGGACCTTTTTGGTCAAAATCAAGTCTATGATCAGCGTCACAAAAACGCATACGTGTAAATGCACTGACAATATAACGGTCAATATCTATGAGACTTGCATCACGGTTAAAACGGTTACTTCCTTTTTTAAACATTTGTTCCAGCCAAATAGATGCCTGATCACTCTGCAGTTTCTCCTCAACACCTTTAGCATACATTATAGCCATACCCAAGTCAAACTCAGGGGAAATACCCGCATGAGCCATACAATACCCAAGTTGATAATCCACATGTAAAAACTTTTGTCCTCTAAGCCAATCTATGAGCTTTTTAGCTTCCGACGACTCAAGTATTGGGTCTATGGATGGATTGGATTTTTTGATACCATAATAGGCTGCTATAAGAGTAATATCATGATTACCGAGAATTATTTCAACACTTTCTTTTATACTGTAAAGATATTCAAGTGTCTCGAGTGAACCTTCACCTCTGTTGACCAGATCTCCTGCAACCCAAAGTTTGTCTTGACTGGCGTCAAAGTTTATCTTTTCCAATAAGGCTCTAAAGGATTTGTAGCACCCCTGTATATCACCTATAGCCCATACTGCCATTACATATATCCTAAATGTTTTTTATATTTGGCTGACTTGTCATCAAATGTCATTTTTGCATACGCAGCCGAAGGTGAAGGTAAATACACTGTCTCTATATCAAGGTGGGAGAAATGTGTTTTAAAAAGTGCCTCTGCTTTTTTACCTGTAAAAGCCAATTTGGTAATACTGGGATATTCTTCTAAAAAAGTAGCCAGATCATTGACTTCTTCATTTTCCAAAGAACTGTCAAGTGAGTTCTCTCTACTGCATACTTTTACCATATCCCAAAGTCCAAACTTACACTCTTTGAGCAGCCAGATTTTCTGGTCACGGTTGTTCACAGGATAGGAAGTAACACTTTCAAGAAGTTTCCAAAACTGATTACGAGGATGGGCATAGTAAAAGTTCTTTTCAAAAGATTGAATACTGGGGAAAGAACCCAGTATCAGTATTTGGGTATCTTTAAAGACTACCGGTTTGAAAGGATGTTCTAACATTTCACTCATACCCACTACTTGCATGCCTTGCGCATATTTTGTACTATTAACACCAGCAGGGCCAAAGAAAAGATCTTAAAGTTGATCTCACTTCCTTTATGCGTGTTGATGAATGCTACTGACTTAGTCATTTCTACACCCTGCTCTTGCATCGCAATAATATCAGGGATGTAGTACTGGGAAAAAAGTAGCCCCGTTGCTAACACAAAAAATGTTGCTACCTGTGTCACTGTATCTCTCTCAAATTTTTTAAACTTATAACCTTCATAAAGAACCACAAAAGCAATCAATACATTTACGAGAAATGAAAGTCTCAAAAAATTCTCTGTCATGATCTGACCCTCTTGGAACCTTGTCAACACATCAGCACCTAACCATTGTTCTGTATGAAATGTAACCGGTGCTACTACAATACCCGCAAAAAGTCCTGCTCCAAGCACCGCACTCAAAAGTATGATGTATCCCATAGTTACCATTCTAAAATATTTATTCATTTATTTTTTCCTCATTAAAATTTAATTATAAACCCACGGTCAAACTGTGCCATGTCCTTGTAAAATCTTATGTATTCTACACCGATTTGATTAACAAACTCTTGTAGTGGTTCTTTTTGATCATACCCCATCTCACAGGCAAGATATCGGATGCCTCTCTCCTTCACATCCACAATGATCTGCTTGAGTAACTCATCACCAACCCTTCCGCCAAAAAGTGCTTCTTTGGGTTCATAGTCAATGACATTGGATTCAAGTAAAAAATCTTCTGCAATATAAGGAGGATTAGAAACCACCAACTCCAATTCTTCAGGTACCTCATCTATAAGATTAGACTTACGAAGTTCTATCTGTTGACTCAATCCAAATGTTTCGATATTTTTCCCTGCCACTTTTAGTGGTGTATCGCAAATATCAGTAGCGATAATATGAAGCAGAGGAAACTTACGGGCCAACACGATAGAGATGGCACCAGATCCTACTCCTATTTCAGCAATTCTTGTGATATTTTCTTTTTCAATGATCTCAGCTACCAGGTCTATAAGTATCTCTGTCTCAGGTCGGGGGATAAGTACCCCCTCTTCTACTCCCAAATGAATGTCATAAAAACTGGCAGACCCTACGATGTATTCGTAAGGTTCATCGGCAGCTCTTCTTTGGATAAGTTTTTTAAAAGCATCTACATCGGCAAAACTATCCAGATCATGTGTCAATAAATACATACGATCTTTCCCAAGATGATAGGCCAAAAGTAGTTCTGCTTCGAAAGCTGGACGTTCACAAGCCTCTTGAAGTTGTGCTCTTGCCCAGGACAGCCCTTCTTTAATCGTCATTTCTGTCCATATGTGTAAAGATACCATCTTTAGGCAGTGACTCTTCGTCACCTACAATTGTGTTGGATGCATCAAACCCCAGTTCTTTGAGTCTTTCCAACACTGGAGGGTGAGTATAGTAAAAAAATATCACCAATGGATGTGACTTTGGAAATGACTTGTTCTCTGTAACAAGTTTCATAAGTGCCGATACAAGATTTTCTTTACCGCCCATCTGTGAACCAAACTCATCTGCTGCATACTCATTATGACGACTCACGTAAGACATAAATGGCGTAAAGACAAAACT
>NZ_JBFFOH010000073.1:0-11502 GCF_041562805.1 Sulfurovum sp.
AACATTCAGACAAGAAACCTCTTTGCCGGCAATATGTTGAGACACCCGCTCTTTGACAGCCTGAATGAAGGTGAAGAGTACAGAAAAGTCGGCATACTCTCCAACACCGACAAGATCATGAACGACAGCTTCTGGATCGGGCTCTATCCGGGGATGGGCGATGACGCTATTAACTATATGGTCAAGAAGATCAGAGAATTTGTAAAGGAGAATGCATGAAATACCTGATCACAGGCGGATGCGGTTTTTTAGGCTCCAACATCGCAAGCGAGATCCTCAAAAGAGGTGATGAACTGATCGTCTTTGACTCCTTGTACCGCTTCGGAAGCTCCCAAAACCTTGAATGGTTGAGAACACAAGGTACTTTTGAGTATATCCACGGAGATATCCGCAACACCAATGATGTGGAGAGAACCATTAAAGCACATAAGCCCGATGTCATCTACCACCTGGCCGGACAGGTGGCGATGACCACCTCGATCGCCGATCCGAGGATGGACTTCGAAGTCAATGTCGGCGGCAGCTTCAATCTACTTAATGCCGTCAGACTCTACAGCCCGGAGAGTACGATCATCTACTCCTCGACCAATAAGGTCTATGGGGACCTTGAGCAGTTTGAGTATAAAGAGACAGAGACCCGATACATATGTGTCGAGAAACCAAACGGGTTTGACGAAGACGTGAACCTTGACTTCCACTCACCGTACGGGACTTCCAAAGGGAGTGCCGACCAGTACATGCTTGACTTTGCAAGGATCTATGGCCTAAAGACCGTTGTATTCAGACACTCATCTATGTTCGGCGGACGGCAGTTCGCGACTTTTGATCAGGGATGGATCGGCTGGTTCGTACAGCAGGCGATCGACATAAAAAACGGCACCCTCAAAGAGCCCTTTACCATCTCCGGTAACGGTAAACAGGTCAGAGACATTGCCTATGCCGAAGATATGGTCGACCTTTATCTGATGGCATCACAGAAGATCGACGCCATTCAAGGGCAGGCATTCAATGTCGGCGGCGGCATAGAAAACTCTTCTTCACTGCTGGAGCTGTTTGCTTTTCTTGAAAAAGAGTTAGATATTGAGATGAGCTATACCCAACTTCCGGTAAGGGAGTCGGACCAGAAGATCTTTGTAGCTGACCTTTCAAAAGCAAAAGAGTTGATTGGCTGGGAACCGAAGATCAGTAAAGATGAGGGAATCCGTAAAATGATTGAGTGGATAAAACAAAATGGGCAAACTTCATGTTAGAAATATTAATACCAACCTTCAACAGAGCGTCTTTTTTAGAAAAGAATTTGAATATATTAATCCAACAAATTGAGAATGCTGCTTTAGAAGCAGAGATATCAATAACTGTTTCAGACAATTGTTCTGAAGATGAAACGATAAAGATTGTTAAACAGGTTATTGCCAACAAGAGTGTGAATATCAAGTTATATCAACAAAAAGAAAATATTGGTTTAGAAAAGAATGCAATATATCTACTTAAAAAATCCACAGAAAAATTTATAATGTACCTTGGTGATGATGATTACCTGCCCGAAGGTTATTTAAAATATATTACTGAAAAAATCAATTCTATAAAAAGTCTCACATGTATTATCCCTGGTTTTAGTTCTTTATATTCTGATGGACAAATATTACCGGCTAGATATGCTAATTTTGAAGAAAAACAATATATTGCTTCTTTTTATACCGTAACAAAAATTTCTCAGTTCGGACATCAACTGAGTGGCCTTGTGTTGAAACGAGATGGACTTATAGATGGATATTTGTCAAATAAAAAGCTAAGAAATATTTATCCGTTTATATATTTTGTTGCGTATAATAATTTACGAGGAACTTCGATTTATGTACCAAAGTTCCAAGTGTTAGTAAGTCAAGGCAATACTAAAAATTGGAATTATGATAATTCAGGCTTATTAAGCGAAATTATAAAAAACTATAATAATATTTTTGATGATTCTTACTTTAAAAGAAATATTTCAATTATATGTTTTATGAAGCAACAATATTGGCGTTTACGTATTAGTAAGAATCCTTTAAATTCAGTCATAGGCTTCTTGCACTTAAGCAAACAACCAGATATTGAAGTACTAACAAAACTCACCCTTCCTTTTTTATATTTGTATGGATATCTTGCAGCTTTCTTTTTAAAAATAAAGAAAATAAATGATGCTTAAGCAAAAAGTTCTATCTGGTACTAAATGGATCACCATTGCAAATATGTTTAGACAAGTCTTGCAAATAATTAGTCTAATCGTATTTGCAAGGTTGCTGACTCCTACTGATTTTGGGACTTACGCAATACTCATGATTTTTGTGGGTTTTTTAGGGATGTTTACGGATATGGGAACCTCGGCTGCATTGATTCATAGAAACAGACCTTCAGATAAGCTACTCTCTAGTGTATTTTATTTTAATGTTTTTATAGGCTTTATTCTTTTTATACTTTTGTCACTACTAGCCATGCCCATTTCTATATTTTTTGAAAGACCTGAAGTTAAAGAGTTGTTACCGACTATAGCTATTAATTTCGTCATAGTTAGTTTTGGCGTTGTACAAAAAGCTTTGTATGAAAAGGCTATGAATTTTAAGAATCTAACTATATATGAAAGTATTGCAGCACTTTTTAGCGTGATTGCTGGCATATGTTCTGCTATTTATGGACTAGGCGTGTATAGTCTGGTAATACAAACATTAGTTGCTAGTGTTATATTAGTATTTCTGATGTGGTATTCGTCAAATTGGCGACCATTGTGGTATTTTTCAATTGTAGAAATTAAGAAGATTTGGGCTTATACCGCACATTTGTCTTCTTTTTCTATCATCAACTATTTTTCCAGAAATGCCGATAACTTTTTGATAGGAAAGTTTCTCGGATCTTCTGCTCTTGGTGTCTATAGCCTAGCTTATAAAATAATGCTTTATCCATTACAAAATATTTCACAGGTCTTAATAAGAATATTATTTCCGGCATTCGCTCAAATTCAGAAAGATAATGAAAAGTTTAAAAATGCTTATCTCCGTGTGATTTTTTTTATAGCACTTGTCTCGTTTCCAATAATGACGGGGTTGATGGCAACGGCGGATATTTTAGTTGATGTCCTGTTTGGAAATAAATGGGAGGGGCTTGCAGTTATTTTGTTCATTCTGGCTCCAGTAGGTATGATGCAGTCGATCGTGACAACTACAGGGTCGATTTTTATGGCTAAAGGCAACACAAAAGAGATGTTTAAGATTGGAACTATCAATTCAATTGTGACTTTAGGGGCATTGACGATCGGTGTTTTGTTTGGCGTAGAAGGTGTAGCTTATTCGTATCTAATAGCAAATATTGTTATGTTATATCCGAATTTATTAACTGCATGGAGACAGATTGGATTAAGTGTCCAAGAGGGGCTAAAGGAAATTATGCCTATCTTTATAATTTCATTTTTAATGGGAGTTCTAGTCATGTTGTTTGGACAAATATTGACTGATTTTATTGAAAATCAAAGTTTGAAACTAATATTAATGGTTTTATGTGGGTTTGTTGTTTTTTTAGGTCTGGTTCGCTTGAAATATGGTGCATATAAAGTGTTAATTAGTGAGTTGAAAAAATGAAAAAAATGCTATTAGTTTCAATATTGATTCCACTTTATAATTCTGAGAAATATATTGCTAAGACAATTGATTCAGCATTAGCGCAAACTTATGAAAATACAGAAATTTTAATTTTTGATGACGGGTCAACTGATAACAGTCTGTCAATTGCATCAAAATATGAAAGCAAGTATGAAAATGTTAAAGTTTTTACGCATGATAATAGAGGTGCTCAGGTAACTAGAAATAAATTGTTTGAACTATCATCGGGTACATATATTCAATATTTAGATGCAGATGACTTACTTGATAAAAATAAAATTAAAAATCAGATGTTGGCATTAAAAGGAACAGATTATAAAACTATTGCGTTTAGTAAGTGTAGTGATTTTGAAGGAGAAAATTTAAACTTTGCTGTCCTTCAACAGCTATCTATTTATAAAAACTATGATGACCCAATTCGATTATTAATAGATATGTGGACGAAATTTGAACCATTGGCACCACATGCGTGGTTGGTCTCTAGGAAGTTATTATCTGAAGTAGGTGATTGGAATCTCACATTAACTAAAAATCAAGACGGTGAATTTTTTGCTCGTGTGATTTCTAAGTCTAAAAAAGTAGTTTTCGTTGCAGAAGCTTTGATTTATTATAGGCTCGATAGTCAATCGAGTATATCCAAAAATATGTCATATCAAGCGATGAAATCGATTTTGTTGTCATTTGGTAGTTATGGCCAAATTGTTAAACAATCTAAAAATACGGGTGAACTCAAGTTAGCATTAGCTAGACAATATTCAAACTTTATGTTTCTAATATATCCAAGCCAAAGAACATTGTTTATAGAGGCTGAACAAAAGTTGAAACAGCTAGGTTTTGATTCGCCTGTTCCAATTAGGGATTCTAATTGGATTTATATACTACATTCTGTTATTGGTGGAAAAATGTCTATAAAAGTTTTAAAGTTTGTCAAAATTATTTTGCACTCTACTTTCCCAAAATTTCGGAAAAGAAATCGCCAGCATTATAAAATAGATAATTAATATTTTAGGATAGAAAATGGAAAGAAAAAAAGTTGTTATCTTATACGCTGGTTTGTCTGATTATGTTCTGAATGTTTTTCAAAAGTGGGTACAAACATCTCTCATAGAACTTCACATTATAAGAGATGTTGTAGATAAAAAAGAAGCACCGTATGAATTTGAAACTGATTTAAAATATATTAACCTGTATGATAAAAATATATATGATTTTCATTCATTAGAAAAATTGGTTAAGAATATTGATCCTATAGCCGTAGTATGTTCTGGATGGATGGAGAGAAAGTATCTCAAAATTGTGAGTATATATGCAGGTAGAATACCTACGATTATGGCGATGGATAATCAATGGCATGGGTCCATCAAACAATATGTGCGAACTATTTTGAGCCGTATATACTTAGTGAAAATTTTTTCACATATTTGGGTTCCTGGTGAACCACAAGCGGAATATGCTGAAAAATTGGGTTTTAAAAAGTATCAAATATTGAGAGGCTTTTATGTTGCCAATAAAAATAATTTTAATCGTCCTCTGATTAACCCTCAACAAACTTTTTCAAAAAGGTTTGTCTTTGTAGGTAGATATGTTGAAATTAAAGGTGTTAAGGAATTATGGCAAGCATTTTCTGAGTTAGAAGATGAAAAAACAAGGGAATGGGAATTACATTGTATTGGAACTGGACCATTATTTAAAGATAAAGTTGAACATCCAAAAATTAAACACATTGGTTTTGTGCAACCCAATGAGTTAAAAGAATATATAAAGGAAGGCGGTGTTTTTGTTCTACCAAGTCATTTTGAACCTTGGGGTGTTGTCATACATGAATTTGCATATGCAGGGTTTCCTATGATAGTGTCAGATGCAGTAGGTTCTGCATCTGCATTTGTAGAGGACAGTGTGAATGGTTATGTTTTTAAAAATACTAATGTTTATGATCTTAAAAGCAAATTAGAACAAATTATAGAAATGCCAGAAAATCAACTGATAGAGATGGGATCTAAAAGTTATCAAAAAGCACAATATATTACAGAAGAGAAATGGTGTAAAACAATTAATAATGTAATAGAAAGCTGGAAGCCTCAATGACACTTCAATTTTCTAAAACTGTAACTTTCCTTACTTTTTATATCTTATTTATACAATTGGTGCTTAGCAGCTTTATTCCATTGTTAATTGTTATGCCAATAGAAGTTTTACAGGCAGCGCAATATTTTGGGATGTTGTTAATTCTATTATTATTTCTCAAAGATGCTAAGTTGGAATATAGAATGTTATTGATAGTAATAGCTGCACTTTTGAGTATTTTAGTGAATAATATACCTGAACAATACAATGCACCAGTTCGTTTAGTATTATGGGTATTGGTTGTTTCAAGTGTTGGGCCACTAGTGTATAATTTGCAATTAATACGTTTACGTAATAAGTTATTAACAGGGATATTGATTGGGTTCATGCTGATGGGCGCTTTAAGCTTTATCTATTGGATACTTGGATTTCCACAGTTGGGAAAAGGGCGTTTTTCTGGTTTAGCTATTCATAGTATGATACTGGCACCAATCGCTGCAGTAGGTGGATTATACGCATTTTATTTGTTCACCGAGTCAGTCAAAAAACGTTGGAGAACCTTGTTCCTAATATTTTTTGTACTTAACATTTTTTCAATACTTTTGGCGGGTTCTAGAACGGCATTTATTGGTTTCGTAGTTGGTTTTATTGTCTACTTATTCTTTAGTAGATTTCGTTTTCGTAAATTACTCATTTTTTTATCAATGCTATTGATAGTTGTTGTTGTTATTATTAAAAATGAAAGTGAAGTATTAATCTCTACTAATTCAGATGCAAATTACATTGGTTCTGACATAACTGAAAGAGGGCTACAAAATACTCGAGAAGAATTATGGGATGACCGAATAAGGGAATTTGTCAATTATCCTATTTTTGGAGTAGGGTTTGCATCACAAAACGATGAATTTACAAACAGAAAGGGACGTGCTATAACCGGTAGTATTGAGCCAGGATCAACATATTTAATGATTTTATCTATGACTGGTATTATAGGGGCAAGTGCAGTGTTTGTGTTTTTTTTAAAACCTCTTTCTAGTAAACGTTTTTGGAAACGAATAAGTTCAATGCAACGTTATAAATTAGCTGTTTTATTGTTTTTTGCAGTACATTTTATTGCAGAGGGGTATATTTTTTCATCTGGTTCACTAATGGGATGGGTTTTTTGGCTATTGTTAGGATCCATTTATCCATATAAAAATATTAATTATGAAAAAGTATGAGTCAAATCAAATGAAATTAAATGTAGTTATACCTAGTTTTTTCCCAGCCGTTATATATGGCGGTCCTATCTTTACATCTTTACACACAGCAGAAGAATTGGCAAAAATAGGTGTTGATGTTAGAGTATCTACAACTAATGCAAATAAAGGCAATAAACTTGATGTTGTGACAAATATTTGGCAAGTGAAAGAAAGTAAGCTATCTATTAAATATTATAATGAATCAATAGTTGATAAGTTTTCCTTTCCTCTTCTTTTTTCTCTCTGGCAAGATATTACGGAAGCAGATGTTGTGCATGTGCAAGCTTTATTTAGTACTCCTGTGCCAATTGCTTTAATCTATTCAAAACTATTTAAAAAAAGAGTACTTCTTACACCTCATGGTACCTTAGGACAATGGTGTTTAACTGGTGGAAGTAGATTTAAAATGTTTTGGCTCAAATGGTTAATTAAACCTTTTAATTCTATTACTGTGTGGCATGCAACAGCAGAAAAAGAAAAATTAGAAATTTTGTCTGTTTTCCCTGATGTTGATGTACACGTTATCGCTAATGGTATTAAGGTTCATGAATTTGAAAATTTCAATGTTTTGGCTCCAAAAGATTTCGTGAAAAAGTTTGCACCTTCGTTCCCTGAGAAAGGCGATGTTCAACAAATTGTTATTTCTATGGGACGACTGCAAAAAGTGAAAGGGTTCGATACATTGATCGATTCATTTAACAATATATTGGAAAAGCACAAAAATGCAAAACTCTTTATTGCTGGACAAGACGAAGGAGAAGAAGATAATCTTCGGAAAAAAATTAGAGAACTTGGTTTAAAGCATACTGTCTTTTTAGTAGGTCAAATTAGTGGGCAAGACAAAATTGACTTTTTTGCGAATGCAGATCTCTTTGTCTTGCCCTCTCATAATGAAAACTTCGGACTTGTGTATGCAGAAAGTTTGGCCGCAGGAACACCGATAGTAGCAAGTAAAAATACACCTTGGTCTGAGGTGGAAGAAGCTGACTGTGGAAAATGGGTGAACAACAGTGTAGAAGAGACGACCCAAGCAATGATTGAGATGTTAGGGAAAGATCGAGAGTTAATGAGAGCAAATTCAAAAAAATTAGCACAAAAATATGACTGGAAAAATATAGCAATTCAATTTAAAAGTCTGTTTGAAAAGATGATTAATGACAAATAAATTACCAATTACTGCCATTATAATGACTTATAATGAAGAAAGAAATCTTCGAGAATGTTTAGAATCAGTTTATGAATACATTGATGACATAATAATTGTAGATTCTTTCTCAGAGGACAAAACTGAAGAGATAGCTAGAGAATATACAGGGAAGTTTTATCCTAATAAGTGGATTAATTATTCTAAACAATATCTTTGGGGGATTGCTAACACAGATATAAAAAATGAATGGGTATTACGTCTCGATGCAGATGAACGCTGGACAAAAGAGGGATTTGACGAGCTTAGAAAGATCGTAGAAGAAGACAAGGCTGACGGTGTGTACGTTAAGATGAAGATCTTCTTTATGGGACGTTTTATTAAGCATGGCGCTTTCTACCCAAACTACTTCTTGCGGGTGTATAAACGATCTAAAGGCGCAATGGAAGATCGTTGGATGGACGAGCATATTAAGGTCGATGGCGTTACGGTTCATTCTAATATTGACGTCATAGAGTCGAACTATGACCGTCAGGAAAATATAGCTTTATGGACTACTAAGCACAATGGTTATTCTACTCGTGAGGCGGTAGAATTTCTTATTGCGAAACACAAGATCCATAATATCGATACAGTGGCTAATCTGTTTGGAAATAAGACAGAACGTAAACGATGGATGAAAGAAAATATATATTTCAAAACTCCATTGTTTGTACGTCCATTTATGTACTTTGTTTATCGATATTTTTTTAAGCTCGGTTTTCTCGATGGCAAAGAAGGTTTCATTTTCCATACACTTCACGCGTTTTGGTACCGTTTCCTTGTAGATACAAAAGTCTATCAGATAGAAAAATTGGCCAAGAAAAATAATCAAACCATTCAAGAGGTTGTCAAAGACCATTATGGAATGGATATTGATGCGGCAAATGAGAAATAGATGAATAAGGTCCAACTAAACCAATACAACAATAAAGCGTACAAACCCGGAAGTACGCTCAAAAAGACACTTTGGTATTTCACCAATATGCTCTTTTTTAAAACGCTGCTGCCGTTTCCGTCTGGTTTCAAAGTTGCACTGTTAAAAGCGTTCGGGGCCAAGGTGGGGCAGAGGGTTGTTGTTAAGCCCGATGTCAACGTTAAATACCCGTGGTATTTGACGATCGGTGACGATTGCTGGGTTGGTGAGGGTGTCTGGATCGACAATCTTGCTGAGGTCACCATAGGCGACAATGTGGTGCTCTCTCAGGGGGCGTACCTTTTGACAGGCAGTCATGACTATACAACAGTGGCGTTTGACCTTATTTTGGGTAAAATGACCCTCGAAGAAGGCGTTTGGATAGGGGCTAAGGCGACTGTTTGCCCCGGCGTCACCTGTCACAGTCACAGTGTTCTAGCAGTCGGTTCGACCGCGACACAGGACCTTGAACCTTACACCGTTTACCAGGGCAACCCCGCAGTTGCAAAGCGTAAACGACTTATTGGCGACAAATAAACGCGGCATACTAATTTTTTGGCATTTTATCACCTATTGAGGCGATAACTATAACTACATCTTGTAGTATAATGTTTAAAATCATTAATATTTTTCCTTCCTGTCAAAAAGTAGATACCACGGAAAGTTGCATTACTTTCCGTTTTAAAAAGAGAAATTATGAAAATATCGGTCATTACCTCTGTCTATAACAACAAAGAGACCATCGCAGAAGCGATAGAGTCTGTGTTGTCGCAGACCTATGACGACATCGAGTACATCGTCGTTGACGGAGCGTCTACTGACGGTACGGTCGAGGTCATACAGAAGTACGGTGACAAGGTCACGACCTTTGTCTCAGAGCCGGACAAGGGCATCTACGATGGGCTTAACAAGGGCATTGCTCTTGCAACGGGCGATGTGGTCGGGTTCTTGCATTCGGACGATCTCTTTCAGGACGAGAATGTTATTGCCAAGATCGCCGAGGCGTTCAAGATCTATGAGGTCGACTCCATCTACGGCGATCTTATCTATGTTAAAAAAGAGGACACTTCAAAAATGGTCCGTTACTGGAAAAGCGGTGCCTTCGGCCTGAACAAACTGCAAAACGGATGGATGCCGCCGCACCCGACCTTTTATGTCAAACGCAAGGTCTACAAGATGTACGGGGGCTTCGACACCAGTTTCAAGATCGCAGCGGACTACGACTCCATCTTGCGCTTTCTCGGACGAGAGGGCATTACGACCCGTTACATTCCCGAAGTACTTGTCAAGATGCGTGTCGGCGGTGCCAGCAACAAAAGCATCCGCAACATTATGATGAAAACAAAAGAGGACTTTCGCGCTATTCGTAACAACTGCATGGGTCATGTCGGCAGTCTCATCTACAAAAATATTTCCAAGCTTCCGCAGTTTTTTAGACGAAAGATGGATGTATGATCTTAGTAACAGGCGGAGCAGGGTACATCGGTTCGCACACCTGTGTGGTGTTGGCAGAGGCCGGGTACGAAGTGGTTGTCTTTGACAACTTTTCCAACTCCTCACGTGAGAGCCTGCGACGGGTCGAGAAGATCGTCGGCAAGAGCATCCCTTTCGTCAAAGGGGACATCCGCTCTTCCGAGGACCTCGAAAAGGTCTTTAACACCTACGACATCTCGGCCGTCATCCACTTTGCCGGGCTCAAGGCTGTTGGCGAGTCGGTCGAGCAGCCCCTGCGCTACTATGACAACAACATCCACGGCACGTTGGTCCTCTGCGGGGTCATGCAAAAGCACGGCTGTAAAAACATTGTCTTCAGCTCTTCCGCCACCGTCTACGGCGACCCGCACACCACCCCGATAACCGAAGAGTTCCCCCTCAGCGCCACCAACCCCTACGGCAAGACGAAGCTCTTCGTCGAGGAGATCCTGCGGGACCTCTCCGTCTCGGACGAGGCGTGGAGCATTGCCCTGCTGCGCTATTTTAACCCCGTCGGCGCCCACGAGTCTGGCACCATCGGCGAAGACCCCAACGGCATCCCCAACAACCTCATGCCCTTCATTGCCCAGACCGCCGTCGGTAAACGCGACTGCCTCAGCATCTTCGGCGGCGACTACGACACCCACGACGGCACGGGGGTCCGCGACTACATCCACGTCGTCGACCTCGCCAGCGGCCATCTCAAAGCCCTGGAGTACCTTACAAAGCACAAAGGAGTACTCACCGTCAACCTCGGCACCGGCAACGGCTACTCGGTGCTCGACATGGTCAAAGCCTTCGAGAAGGCCTCCGGCAAAAAAGTCCCCTACAAGATCGTAGAGCGCCGCACCGGCGACGTGGCCAAATGCTTCGCCGACCCCTCCTACGCCAAAAAAGTCCTGGGCTGGGAAGCCAAAAAGTCTGTCGAGCAGATGTGCGAAGACAGCTGGCGATGGCAGTCCCAAAACCCCAACGGGTATAAGTAATCCGTCTTAC
>NZ_JBFFOH010000074.1:0-11465 GCF_041562805.1 Sulfurovum sp.
AACGCCCTCTACCTGCAGTACGAATACCGACGCAGCCTCACTGAAAGCACCCTCTTTTGTGCCGGGGTGCAGTATATCAGGACCTACACCAGCGGCGGCAGCGACTCCCTGGCCAACACCACAAGCCCTCTCGGCGGCGACGATGTCAACCTCGCCGCCTTCAAAGTCAGCGTAAACTACAACGACCTGGACATGCAGTTAAGCTATTCGAAGAACTGGGGTCAGAGCGGTATCAGCAGCGGTTACGGCGGTTTGAGCAAGGTCTACACCTCCTCCATGATCGCCAACGGCCGCAAAAACAACCGCCCAGAGACCTGGTCTCTCAAAAGTGCCTACGATATCTTTAGCTCTCCAAAGTACGGAACGACCGAAGTGGCACTGTGGCTGACGAAAACGGATTACGCAGACATCCCGACAGGAGACTTCGTCTCCGTCTACGCCCACCTCCTCCACCATGTCGGCGTCAACACCTCCGCCTATCTTCGGTATGAAAAAGTAAATTATGACAGGCAAGATGACGCCGGCTTTTTCCGGTTGATCTTGAAGCAGCAGTTTTAACGTGGTTATTTGATTCAGCCAAAAAGTAAAAAAATCAGACATACAAAAGCACCTTAAACAACATCCCCTTACTAATAAGATAAAATAAATAAATTTTATTAATAATGTCCAGTCACATTTTGAAAAGAGAACAGTTAAATTGAATCAGCGGCAAAAATCGTAACATGATTGCAAAATTAAAATCCCTTAAAAACCATCAAGGCTTTATGAGATATTTTCAAAATACTTCATGGCTTTTTGGTGAGAAAATTCTACGAATGGCCCTAGGGCTTTTTATAGGTATTTGGATCGCCCGATATCTTGGCCCTGAACAGTTTGGACTCTTTTCGTATGCAATAAGTTTTGTAGGGCTGTTTACAGTTATTGCAACACTGGGATTGGATGGCATCGTTATTCGCGAATTGGTGAAAGATGAAAGGCGCAGAGATGAGCTTATCGGCACTGCTTTTTTCCTCAAACTTACTGGAGCTTTTTTAGTTTTACTGATCTTGGCAATAGCCATAAACGTCACCTCTAATGACCATTTTACCAACACTCTTATTTTCATTATCGCCTCAGCAACTATCTTCCAAAGCTTCAATATCATCGATTTTTATTTTCAATCCAAGGTACTGAGTAAATATGTTGTCTATGCAAATATTATAAGCCTGTTCTCATCATCTCTAATAAAAATAGTACTTATCCTCAATGAAGCGCCCCTTATCGCTTTTGCCTGGGTTGTCCTTTTCGACAGTTTCGTATTGGCATGTGGACTCGTGTATTTCTTCTTAAAAAATTCTGATTTCAGTTTTAAAAATCTAAAATTTAAAAAGCCCCTAGCAACCGATTTATTACTAGATTCTTGGCCATTAATCTTGTCAGGAATCGCTTCCGTCATAAATATGCGAATAGATCAGGTTATGCTTGGAAATATGACAAATTTTGGAATAGTTGGAAACTATGCCGCTGCTATCAAAATATCAGAACTTTGGCTGATAATACCTGTTGTTATCTCTGCATCCATTTATCCTGCGATTATTTCAGCTAAACAACAAAGTCATCCGGTATACAAACACCGTATTGTCAAAACTGTTACCTATATGGCCAGTTTTGCAATTCCGTTTGCACTAATAGTTTCCTGCTTATCAGGGATGATCGTTGAATTACTGTATGGCGATAAGTATTTTAACGCTACAAGCTATTTGGCTATTCTAATCTGGTCAGGGGTACCATACATTACTTTATTCGTATACACACAAGTTGCAATGATCGAAAAACTCACAAAAGTAAGTTTATATACTTCCATCTACGCCATCGTAGTAAATTTGTCACTTAACTATATATATATTCCAATTTATGGTGGTACCGGCGCTGCTATGACTACACTGTTCGTAGCCTGGAGTTCCGTACTGTTAAATGTCTATTTGATTGAAAAAAAAGCTAATATATTAAATCGATAGGAAAAAAATGAAGAAAAATGCTGTTGTATTCACTATATCATCGGACTTGATCTTTGCAGTTGCCAACATCATGATGGATATAAAAAAACTATCACCTGCAATAGCTGATGAAGTTGTA
This sequence comes from Sulfurovum sp., assembly GCF_041562805.1. GTDB lineage: Bacteria > Campylobacterota > Campylobacteria > Campylobacterales > Sulfurovaceae > Sulfurovum. Next base: position 2,116 of record NZ_JBFFOH010000074.1, read on the forward strand.
ATAATACATAATGGAATAGATCCAAACGATTTATTACGTTTAAACTTAATTTTGCCAACCAGGGAAATAAAATACAATATCCCCGTTGATGATTTATCTAAATTCAATCAAGACACATTGAAATATTTTACGATTATGGCGTATGCCAAATATGAATGTTTGCGATTATTGGATGAGTATAAGAATGTAATCTACTTAGACCCAGACATGGTTATTTTAAAAGATTTATCTTCTCTTTTAGAGAAATGTGAGTCAGGCATTAAGATGATGCCGTCGGGACAGAAGGTTAGCGTGCAGCTGCATGAAGAGATTAAAGAGTACAACATGCAGGATGAAGGCATCTGCGGATGTATTTTTGTTTTCCAGGATCATGCCGATTATACGAAACTTTATAATTTCTGCATTATCAGTTTAAATAAGTATGCCAGCAAATTAAAGCTTGCCGAACAGGCTATATTTGATTTTATGATACAGGAGTTTAATCTTGAAATTTGTCCGATTGACAGTAAAGTATACTCCCCACATCCAACAGATAAGGCCCTGGCTGAAAATGCAAAGATCTTACACGCATACGGACAACCAAAATTTTGGAATGGCCTTGAGAACAGCCAGTGGAACGACAACTATTCAAAGTGGATTACGATGGGTGGCACGCCATACAAGCCTACCTCCCTCTTAAAAAAGATAGTGCGCAAGCTTGTATCACTGAGCAAACGGATTTTACAGAAATGATTGTACACCTACTAAAGTCAATAATGAATCGCCTACATGACAGTAAAAAACGCAATACTTTTTATCGTCAATGGAACCGAAAGAATGAACACAACAGCGTACAACCTGTCAACATGTTTCCGCTCGACATTGTGCAGGTAGGCTCTTATTCCTACGGTGAATTACACCTGTTGACGTACGACCTGCATAATAAAGGGGACAAACTGGTCATTGGCGATTTCGTTTCTATCTCGACCAATGTGCATTTTTTGCTTCATGAGAATCACCAACTGGACACATTCACGCCATTTCCTCTGAAAACAGTTTTAACCGGTTCACGATCTTCTGCCGATATGCGGTCTAAAGGTTCCATTCATATTGACGATGAAGTCTGGATCGGCTTTGGCGCTACCATTCTATCCGGGGTGACAGTTGGTAAAGGTGCCGTCATATCCGCTGGTTCTGTCGTCACAAAAGATGTACCCCCGTACAGTATAGTCGGCGGTGTACCTGCAAAGATCATTAAATATCGATTTGAACAAGAGGTCATAGATCGTCTTTTGCCTCTTCGGATCATTGATTTGCCGATAGAAGTCATTAAAGAACATTTAGACCTGTTCTATAGCAACATAAACAGTACAACATTACATCAGATTGAAACCTTGTTCGCGAATAAGGATAAGAAATGAAAAACCAACCTGATAATCGCTCAGATATCTATAGAATATCACTCAACGCCGAACAAAAAAACGATGTTCGGATTATGGCTTTCGATTATATTGATAAAGGTTATAGTGTTTTAGATGTTGGTTGTGCATGCGGAGATCTTGGCGAATTGTTACATAAAAACAAAGAGTGCAAAATGTTTGGGATGGAATATGATGCAGGAAGCATTGCAATAGCTTCAGGTACACATGCCTATCAATCGATTCATCAAATAGATCTGAATGATTTTAATGAAAAAGACTACACCCAATATTTCAACTATTTTGATGTTATCACCTTACTTGATGTTCTTGAGCATCTTGCAAACCCCGAAAACGTTGTAAGTTCGCTCAAAAAACTTCTGAAAAAAGATGCTTTTTTGATTATTTCTATTCCAAATATTGCCTTTTGTGATATTAAAGTCGGGCTTTTACAGGATGATTTCACTTATACCGATACAGGGATACTGGACAGAACACATATAAAATTTTATACCTATAAATCTATCAGCTCCATGCTGACCAGTCTGGGTCTAGAGGTTCAGGAGTGTAAACCAAAAGTGGCATACTTTTCTACCAACACGTTAAAGGTGCCAGGTTCTATTAAACGATATATTAAAAAAGATCCGCACTCTTTTGTATACCAATATATTGTCAAAGCCCTTCCTTCGGACAAAGCCCCGTCTCAGTTAAAGCAGGTGAATGATGTTAAAATGGATATTCAGTGGTCTGCCATTTCCGGTGAATTAGGCAAACTCAAGAGACGAAATCTTATATCCAAGATATTTCCGAAAGACAGTTTTCAACACAAGATGGCTAAAAAATTAAAAAGTTTTTTCAATAATGGATAATGGAATACTATGAATACTCCCAAATACTCAATTATCATTCCGACATTCAATGGTGTTCAATACCTTCCAACATGCATTGAGACCATAACCGCCCAGAATTACAAAGATTATGAGCTCATCGTCAGTGATGACCATTCTACCGATGGAACAAGAGAATTCTTGGAGACTTTTGAGCACCCAAATGTCACTGTAATATATCCACCTGACTCTTTAAGTATGACAGAACACTGGGAATGGGCGCTCTCTCATGCATGTGGGGAATGGCAAATCTTTGTAGGACAAGATGACGGTCTACAGCCCTATTTTTTTCAATTAGCAGATACATTAATCGTTGAGGCCGAGGAAAAAGGGTTGCGAACGATCATGTCTTCAAGGGCATATTTTTTTTGGAAAGGCTGTGAACATGCTTATGGCGATATCGCTGTTGGATATACTGCCAAAAATAAAACAAAAGTACATAACTTTACGATAGAAGCATTAAAAGCTCTTCTAGGGTTTCAATACTATTTTGAATTACCTCAAATGTACACAACCGCACTTTTTCATAAAAACCTACTTGATGAAGCACGTTCCAAACAAAAGGGGAAAGTGTTTTCCTGTCATCCTCAAGATGCGAATCTTGCTGCCATCGCATGTAGCCTAGAAAACAAATATTTAAAGTCATATATTCCTTTAGGCTGGGTAGGGTCCTCTCCGAAGAGTGCCGGCATGGCAATAAGCGGTGATTCGAAAAAGGCAAAAAAAGAAGATCGCGAGAATCTTGAATTGTTAAAGAAAGAGTATGAAAAAAAGGTATCGAACAGTAAATTAAAGTACCACGAGTTAGCCGGAGATTTCTCTTTTGGGAATATCGCAATCTATTTTTGGCAGGCTCTACTAATGACACAAATGTTACGAAACCCGAGGCTTAACAGTTTTTTAGTATCAAAAAAATTTAAAATTCTATTTTTCAGCTCTGTGTTATATGAAGTCAAACACTCGAAACGAATGGCAAGTAAAAGAGCAGAGCGTCTAGTCAGCTTCAATAAAATATTAGATGAAAACAGATGTAGCAGTTTCAGTATAATATGCACATACATGCTGATCAATGTTTTCATGCTCTTATCGATGCCTCTCATCTTTGTATATAAGGTTCTGCGTAAAGTCTATAGACTCCTTCATCGTAGTAGAATAACGTATTATGTCAGCTGGTGCGAAGATGCAAATATGGACTTGTTAAAAGCCTCAGCGTTTGTTCAAAACAAAATTACACAAATGATTAAAAAATGAAACTGGCCCCGATAGTTCTTTTTGTTTATAACCGCCCTTGGCATACACAGAAAACTGTAGAAGCACTCCAAGAAAACGCATTGGCCAGCGAAAGTGAACTATTTGTTTATAGCGATGCTCCTAAACACAGTGGTGCACAAGAAAATGTAGATCAAGTACGCGAGTATATTAAACAGATCAATGGATTTAAAAAAGTAACCATCATTGAAAGAGATCACAACTGGGGACTTGCAAACTCAATTATAAACGGTGTTACTGATATCATCAACAAATATGAAAAGATCATCGTACTTGAAGACGACTTGGTGACAAGCCCTTATTTTTTAAAGTTCATGAACGAAGCTTTAACATTTTACAAAGAGAACAAAAACGTTTTGTCCGTAACAGGGTTTAGTTTCTCTTCGAAATTTATGCAGTTTTCAAATGATTTTGCCGAGGATATTTATGTGCATATCCGACCCATGTCATGGGGTTGGGGAACATGGAAAGATGAGTGGAAAGACATTGACTGGGAAATAAAAGATTTTCAATCATTTATCTCTTCTGCCACGAAGATAAAAGCATTTAATCGAGGTGGAACAGACTTGAGCGTTATGCTAGAAGATCAGATGAAGGGAAAACTGGATTCATGGTATATACGTTGGTGCTACCACGCCTATAAAACCAGCAAATATACCATTTATCCAAAAATATCTTTTGTGAACAATATAGGGCATGACAGCAGTGGCATTCATTGTATTGAAGAATCCGATCCTATATACAGTCACACTGAACTTAGTGATAATTCCTGCATTCGTTACAATACTAATATAAAGCTCGATGAAAATATTATCCGGCGATTTAATAAAGCGTTTGACACACCTCTAAAAAATAAACTCAAAAAGTATCTCAAAAAAATATTGTTGATGGAAAAATGATGCAGAATTTATTTAAAAACCCATTCTCTATTTGGTTGGCACGTCTCATTCAATCAAAAATTCTAGAGTACAAAAACCGAAAAAAACATCTTAAAATTGGCTATATGGCCTATGTAACAAACAGTAATTTCGGCCGGTACAATACGCTTTATGAGAAGGTTGTTTTAAAACACGTTATCTTGGATGACTTTACCTATGTAGCGGAAAGTACGCATATCTGTCATACAACAATAGGAAAATTCTGCAGTATAGGAGCTGATTGCAGGATCGGATTGGGAAAACATCCCTCAGCTACTTTTGTATCATCACATCCAATATTCTTTTCTGCTGCCAAACAAGCTCAGGTCTCATTCGCAGACAAAAGTTATTTTAACGAATATGAAAACATCACAATAGGCAACGACGTATGGGTAGGTGCAAATGCGATAGTTATGGATGGCGTCAATATTGCAGACGGTGCGATAATCGCTGCCGGTTCAGTCGTGACTAAAGATGTTCCTGCCTACGCTGTCGCCGGCGGTGTGCCTGCAAGAATTATCAGGTACAGGTTTAACAAAAAAGAAATTTCCAGGCTGTTGGAGTTAAAATGGTGGAATATGGATTTCCAGTACCTAAAAAACAATTTTAAAAAGTTTCATAACATTGAAAACTTTTTAGAGTGACAGTAGCACAAGAAAAGATAAATTGTAAACTCGGATGACAGTAAAATGCTCTCATTATTATCACGCAGTTGTTAATGAAACAACTTATTGGGGAGAGACTCTAAAGCATGTTATTTACTAGTTTCCCCTTTGTTGTTTTAGTCATACTTACATTGTTTTTCTTTTATTGCAAACATCTACGTGCATATCAGACACCGATATTAATTACATCAAGTTTTATTTTTTACGCTTACGGGCAACCATATCTACTTTTATTACTTTTTATCTCTGCTTCTATAAATGCTGTCACAAGTTATCTCGTTTATTTTGAGAATTCATCAAAAAAGAAAAAGCGATATGCCTTTATTGGTGTTCTCTTTAATCTAACCGTATTGGCATTTTTTAAGTATAGCCCTCTCTTTGGAACAGTTTTAAACGATCTCGGTCACGTAAGCAGTATCGGCGAGTTATTGATTTTAATTCCTTTACCTGTTGGCATATCTTTTTATACGTTTCAAGGCATAAGTCTGGTTATTGACCTGTACCGTTCAAATCATCAAAGTGAATGTCCTTTATTTCATGTAGATAAGAATTTCAGAAAGCATTACACTGACACGTTCTTCTTTATCACTTTTTTCCCACAGTTGGTTGCAGGTCCTATTGTCAAGGCGTATCAGTTCTACCCGCAAATAAAAACGAAATATTTTAAGGATATAGATTTTCATGGAACAATCAAAATACTTATACTTGGGTATTTCTTAAAAATGGTGATTGCTGACAACTTGAAAAATCAGACCTTCTGGATGACTTATCCATATTTTGAAAGTTTATCTTCCTTCACTTTAGTGACCTTGCTTGTTGGCTATTCAGTGCAGATTTTTGCTGATTTTGCCGGGTATAGTTTGATCGCTATTGGAATCGCAAAACTATATGGTTACGATTTACCGATAAACTTTAATTTCCCCTATATTTCACAATCATTCTCTGAATTTTGGACCAGATGGCACATCTCTTTATCCACTTGGCTAAAAGAGTACCTCTATATACCGCTTGGAGGTAACAGACGGGGGGAACGTAGAACTTATCTAAACTTAATCATCGTTATGCTTTTAGGTGGTCTCTGGCATGGAGCTGCTTGGAGTTATATGGTTTGGGGCGGCTATCACGGAATGTTACTGATGCTCGAGCGTTATGGACACAGGTACATCAACCTTCCTTCTAATTTTTTCATTACTTTTGTTAAGACCTTCTTTGTTTTTAGTCTCATCACTCTTGGCTGGCTATTGTTTAAACTGCCTGATTTTTCACAAGTACTGAACTTCTTAGCCGCAATCATCTCTAATATTGGTTTACCACACGACAAAGGTATCTTGGTTATGATATTTTTTTATTCTTTGCCAATACTTATTTATCATCTGAATTACTTAGTCCACATGAAGCAAAAGAAAAATTTTATGAATAACGCATATGTCTATGCGGTCCTATTATTTTTGATCGTAACCAATAGCGGGAGTAGCGGTGCATTCATTTACTTTCAATTTTAGCAAGATTAAACAACTCCTTTTTATATTTGGAGCACTGTTTTTTACGTACAATCTCTACCTGGTGATCCAAAAGCCAAAGATCGTTATGTATCAAAATCAATGGCAACAGAACTATTCATTTGCTCAAGATTTTATTTATGGCAATAGTCCAGAAAACATCATAGTAGGCTCTTCCATGGCTGCGAGAATGAGAAAAGAGTTTTTCCCACAAAATTATTTTAACCTCTCATTTGACGGGGGTAGTGTACTTACAGGACTTGAAATAATAAAAAAAAGTGGATTTATACCCAAGACTATTTATATAGAGAACAATATTATTTTTCGGGCTAAAGATGAAAAGTTCTTAGATGCTCTTTTTTATCCCGTTGCATACAAAGCTAAAAAATATATACCCGCACTGCAAGAGAAGTACCAGCCTTTGAGCATTCTTCTTTCAACACTCAAAGGCTCTTATGGTAAAACTCACGACGAGTATATGAACGATACCAGGAACATCAAAGTTTTCAATGCCAATATACTAATACAAGAGAAAGTTTATGGCACCCCCTTGACTGATTATCAAAAAGAGCTGGATGCGCTCGAGAGTCTGATCTCATATTTTGAAAATCGTGGGGTAGAGGTTTTATTTTTTGAGATGCCTATCGACACGAATTTGGCTGATTCGATCAAAGCAAAACAACAAAGAAAAATAATACGAGATCATTTCAAGATGAACATCTGGTTGCAAGAACCTGTAAATAGTGACTATACTACAACTGATGGAATACACCTTTTATACAAAAGTGCATATGCATACAGTAAAGTATTTTTAATTAATGTAGATAGACGTAAAAAATCGCCAGAAGGAGATACAAAATGAATTATTTTTTTTTCAATGGTATAAACAAGGTTCTAAATGCCTGATATCAACAGCAATACTTTAGAGAAAGACCTACAAAGGAAAATGGCACTTAAAACGTCATCATCCTTCCCTGACGAGCATAATCGACAAGGTAAAGGGGGGCTTAGAACACAAGGATACGTTAAAAACTCACATATCGACAAACCGCTAATCACAGTTATAACAGTTGTTTTTAATGGTAAACAAATCTTAGAAACGACGATTAAAAGTGTTCTTGCCCAAACCTATGATAATGTAGAATACCTCATTATTGATGGCAGCAGTTCTGATGGAACACTCGACATCATCAAAAAATATGAAAAGCAGATTGACTATTGGGTCAGTGAAAAAGATGGCGGAATTTATGATGCAATGAATAAAGCCATCTCTTTAGCGAACGGCAAATGGATTAATTTTATGAATGCCGGGGATACTTTTTTCAACAAAGATACGCTCACAAATCTATTTAGCTCGTCCAGTTATGATGATATTGACATCCTTTATGGCGATCATGAGGTCAGATACCCGCATAAAACACGTATTGCACGCGCTGGGTATATTAGTGAAATATGGAAAGCTTCTCAATTCAGTCATCAAAGTGTTTTTATCTCTTCGCAATACCATAAATCGCACCTTTACAACACCTGTATTAAAATAACATCTGATTTTGCATTTTTCTATAATGCTTATATCAAAGATGCAAAGTTTCATTACACGGATACTGTGATCTCGTCCATTACATCTGGCGGTATCTCCGATGTGAAAAGAGTTGATGGTATTTTAGAGATGTGGATGGTGCAAGAAAAAAGTACTAAGCTCAATTTGTATTATATTTTTCGCATTTTTAAAGAAATACTAAAAGAAAAAGTCAAAAAAGTTTTGAACAGAGAAGAGAATTAAGCATGATATCGGTCTGTATGGCAACGTATAACGGCGAATGCTACATCAAAGAGCAGCTCGACTCCATCCTATGCCAGCTCTCAGACGGCGACGAAGTAATCATCTCCGATGACGGCTCAACAGACCGTACGGTAGAGATCATCAAAAGTTACCCCTCAGATAAGATCACTCTGCTTGAAGGGCAGTCTTTCAGAAGCCCTGTCTTTAACTTTGAGAATGCGCTCAAACAGGCCAAAAACGAGTTCATCTTTCTCTCCGATCAGGATGACCTCTGGGAAGCGGAAAAGGTCGGCATAATGTTACTACACCTCAAAGAATATGACCTTGTCATCAGCGATGCGCGTCTCATCGATGCCGATGGTACACCGCTTGGAACCTCTTTTTATGAACTTAATGGTTCGTCATCCGGACTCTTTAAAAATATCGTCAAGAACTCATATATAGGCTGTACAATGGCCTTCAACCGTAAGATCCTTGACCATGCACTTCCCTTCCCCGAAAACACACCGATGCACGATTGGTGGCTAGGGCTGATCGCCGAGCTGTTCGGAAAAGTCTACTTTTGTAAAGAGCCACTTGTCCGCTACCGCAGGCATGAGACCAATGCATCTGCAAGTGCCTCAAAAAGTCCTTACAATTTAAAAGAAAAAATAAACATGCGCATCCTTCTGCTCGTGAACTTGGCCAAAAGGTGGTTCAGAAAATGAGTCTTGTTACCGCCTCCATCGTTATCTACAACAATGCGCCCGATGTTTTAAACAAGGCGATTGCCAGCTTTTTAAACACGGATTTGGATGTTCATCTCTACCTAATAGACAACTCACCGACGGATAAGCTGCACGTCCTCTCGGACGACCCCCGCGTCACCTATATCTTTAACGGAAAAAACCTTGGGTATGGTGCTGCTCATAATGTTGCTATTAAGAGAGCTAT
>NZ_JBFFOH010000075.1:0-11348 GCF_041562805.1 Sulfurovum sp.
TCATTTCAAACGTTATATTGAGGCTTGAATGGAAGATATATTATCTATCCTTTATCGCTTTTTTACAAGCCTATTCCAGTGGCAGTTTATCTATGCTTTTCTTTTAGCTATTGGAAGTGGTTTTATCTGGATTGTGACGTTGGGAAAATATCCTAACAAAAATAGACTATCAGATTACGGTGACTATATAGTAATATTGGGTTTTTTTGTAATTATTGGTATTCTCAATCTTTCATATTGGATTTGGAAATGGACTACATAACAAATCAGAGAAGCCCAATCAAAAACCCGTAGATAGATTCTTGATTAACATACACCTCTGAGATCGAACCTCCGCCCTTACCCCTTCCTCTCTTTCAACCTAAACAGCTCTTCTACAAATGCTTGAAAAGCACTCTATTCCATGGTAATATAGATACTGCATATCCAAAAAGGAGAAAAAATGAGACTGAGACCGATTTCTTTGCTGGCAATGATTTTACTGTTGTTCTACTCATCATCCTGGTGCGGCGAACCGACTTACAAGGAAGGTGTCAATACTTTCATAGAGACCGGTGTGACCCAACCGGACCGTGTACCGACCTGGTATGCCCCTATGGTCGCCATGCCCTACGCCCCCGAATTCGAGATACTTGCGACCAAGGGAACTCAAGGGCGGTACTATGGGCGTACCTATGCAGTGACCTTAAAAGACATTGTGAAATGGCACGGCCATGACTGTGAGGGCATCACCCATGTGGCCAATTGCTGTAAAACCGCTTTCAAGATCCTTTTCCCCGACGGCATCATCGACCGAAGTGTACTCAGAGGCATTTCGGGAACAAGCCCCTGCTGGTCGGACGGGCTGGCTTTTCTGACCGGGGCGCGCCTCCAATACGGCACGCTCGGGTTTTTTAAAAACAAAGACTACAGTCATGCGGTCATCCTGTACCGTGAGGACACCGGCGTCGCCGTTCTGGCGACATGGAAAAAAGGCATCAACAACATCCCTGACGAACCGGTCGTGCTTCCGGGTGCCATAACATGGAAGACCAAGGTCGACATGCAGAAGGTCATTGACCTTAAAAGAGTCGTCAAAGACGCAAAAGGAAAACCCGACCCTTACCAGGTCGATCTTCTGCGTTATTACCAGTGGCAGCATGTCAACGATATTTTAAGCCATCCGCTGGATGAAAGCTATCAGGCTGAGATTATAAAAGATTTCAAATGGGAGGAGTGGGTCGACACCACAAAAGCCGTACCCAACCCGCATACACGGAGCGATACCCGTCTTAAAAACTACCCTTACCGTGAAAGACCTGTTGTAGAAGGGAAATAGCCCCTGCTGCCTCGGAAGAGTTAAAATAACCTACTTAAATGCTCTAAAATCATAAAACTGGGCATTTACAGGGCAAAATGTGACTCTTTCAAAAATAAACAATCATTTTTTCTGTTATTTAGCATTTCAATACAGTTTTAAAGTGTTACTATGCATGTTGAATAAATAGTTAGATAACTTATCAAAGAAAACAACATGTCCAATAATAATGAGAATAAATACTTAACTGAAGGTCTGATCATAGGGGGTCTAACCCTTTTATCGTATTTAGTTACATTTGCATATCAATCAGGATATGCAATCTATTTTGATATCCCAATCCAATTAATTTCTATAAACTTAACGACCATTTTACTTTCTTGTGCCGCTTTGTTAGGTGGTGCATATTTTGTATATGTACTCTCCAACTTCATTTGGATGTTTACACCAAAAGAAGATGATCCAATATCCTTTACGATACGACGTTACATTAAAATAGTTATTATATGTTTAATCAGTTTGGCACCTTTTATTTTTCAATGGGTTGCATGGGTTGTTTTTCTGTCCGCTTTAGTATTTTTTGCATTTTTTGAGTTTATTTTTCCACTTATTACACAACGCGAGAAAGAAACATATGCTGAAAAGCTCAAATCTCAAACAGAACTTGATATTAATACCGGAAAACATATGTTGTGGCATGAAGTAGATAAAAGGCTTGGTCGTTGGCTAGTCACATCACTGGTATACGGGTACATTGCCCTTGTCTTTGCATACAACATTGGCACACAAAGAGCAGAAATGAAAGAATACTTTTACAAAATAGGAAACAATACAATTGTTTTAGCATTCTATGATGATCATATCGTGACTACAACATACGATGAAAAAACAAAAGAATTTAGTGGAAAATTAAATATTTATGGATTAGACAAAAATATCAAACTAAGTAAAGAAAAAGTGGGAAGGCTTAAAAAGCCAGAAAAGAAATAATACAGTCTAGCAAACCAAAGGAGACTAATCAAAAAGCCGCTTGCTGGTTTTTGATTAGTCATTTTAAACGTTATATAGCGAGGAAGAAAATTGTCTGAGTCTATAAAAAAACAGTCTAAGCCAATAAAGCAGCATTGGGTTCCTCGATTTTATTTAAAAGAATTTGCTACTTTAGAGACAAGGGACAAAAAAGAATCACAAGTATGGATTTTTTCAAAAAATGAAGGTGCTCCTACAAAAGTCAATATAAAAGATATTGCAGCAAAGCGTTATTTGTATTCACCAAAAGATGAAAACAACGAACGATGTTGGAAGATGGAAGATAAACTGGCTTCCCTCGAATCATTAATAAGCCAAATTTGGCCAAATTTTGCAAATGGTTTCATTGATTTAAACAATAAGGCTTTTAGAAGAGGCATTTCGTTATTTTTAGCTACGTTGCACTTACGACATCCCAAAAGACTTAATGAATATGATAAGTTACAAAAGCAACTGATTGATATTTATGACACTCTTCCTAAAGATAAAAATGGAAATCCTATGATTGGAAGTATTGAGACAAAAAAAGGAGTTTTTGAGTTTGACTCATCAGATTGGGAAAGATATTCCAATCCAACAGAATATGACAAACAAAAGTTTTTTGTTGACACAATCAAAGAATCAGCAATAGAAATCGCAGAAGCCTTCATGAAAAAACGTTGGTCAGTGATTTTTTCGGAATCAGAACAATTTATTACAACTGATAGTCCATTGATAATCTCAAATAGTATTGTTGGAAAAACTCAGAACTATGGCATCAACACAAAAGGCACAGAAATTACATTCCCTGTCAGCCCTACACGGATATTAATCCTGGATGACATGTTTGATCAACCTCATTCACAATACTATCCATTGCAAGGAAATGTTGCATTTGCAATAAACCTTCAGATATGGCAAGGTGCTCATCAATTTATGATTTCACACAGAAATCCTGATGAAGTAAATTACGAAATGATTAAATTTGTAGACAATCATGTTAAAAACATATAACAACCCTAAGAAGGCCAATCATAAACCCACTGACGGCTTTTTGATTGCTCATTTTAAACGTTAGAAAACTATTGACTAAAATCTTAAAAAGGAAAGAACTATTAATATAATAAACAATATTCATACAGCAATTAAGAAGTCTCAATTAGACCATATAAAATGGTCAGGTTATATGATTGGATGGAGTGCGGAGTATTTAATTACAACAGCCATAGCACAAGAGCTTTATAAAGTACATAAACAAGGGATCGATGGAATTTTTGTTGAATATGATATTTTTGATTTAGTAAAAGAAAACAATGGAAAAGTCCCAAAAACACTTAGAAGAGGGAGATGTGATATCTGCATAGAATTTGAAAATGATTTGCAGGCAATCATAGAAGTAAAAAATACAATATCTCAAAAAGGAAAAAAATTAAATTCTATTTTCAAAGATATAAAAAGAATAGAATATTTTTTATTGAATGATATAAGTTTTGAAAAGAGCTATGTATGTTTTATCGCTGGTGATGCACCCACAAAAGAAAAATTGATAAACAAAGTTGATACTTGGTTCAATGAGATAAAGAACGCATTTACAAAACTGGACTTTTGCGTAAGTGTGATTGCAGAAGAACATATAACAGAACAATCAGATATTATTCATTGGGCGACAGTAGTTGCTGAGATATCTAGTAAGCCCTTGGAGAAAAACAATTGACCTTGTGGGAACAACTACTTCTCAACTCAAACGTTAGTTGAAAGGAAAATATGCAAATATTTATCAAATGGATAGTTCCTATACTATTGTTAATAATTGGAATAATTTTTCAAATGATGGAAGAATATAAAACTCTTTTGATACTGCCTAGAATGGGTGCGTTGATTGTAGTTTTAGGCATTCTAATTGAAAGTAGTTATGTTTTAAGAATTGTTGGTGATAACATTTACACTGGAGTTGGAACATTAATTGAAGACAAGGTACCAGGACCAAAAACAATACAAGAACGTATTACTCGATTTGTTTACCATATTGGTTTAGTATGGGTTGTTCTGGGAACACTAGTTTGGGCTTTTGGAGATTTAGTATAAACTACATACAAATCAAAGAAGACCAATCAAAAACCCGTAGGCGAATTTTTGATTGGTCATTTTAAACGTTATAAACCATAGGAAATAGTAGTGGACACTTTAGATCAAGAATTTGAGAGAATATTGAATGATGTACTTGAAAAGTATCCAGAAAAAGCTAAAAACCTAAATATTGAAAGTATAATTTCTGATATTACCTCGAAAGCTTTTACATTAAGAAAAAAATCCCTTCTCGAATCTGCGGAAAATATGCTTCTTGAAAGAAGACAACTCGCCAAGGAATTTGTAGAACGTAATATTAACCGCTGGTCAAATGCTTTTGATATTTTAGAAATGCATATAGTAATTTGTACAGAAGCTGGTGAAGACTTTAACAATTCATATCGACCACAAGCAGTCGAGGAAAACAATCTGGTATTTGATCTTGTGGTGAGGCATCACGCAAGAGCTTGTCATATTGCCCAGGAAATTCTCTGTCTTCTCAAAAATGGTTTTGCTGATGCAGCACATGCTAGATGGCGTGCTCTTCATGAAGTTACAGCAACAGCTATGTTTATTGCAAAGCATGGTCAAGAGTGTGCAGAAAGATTTTATTTTCACGATATTGTAGATTCATACGAAGGAATGAAAGAACATAAGAAGTATGAGGATAGACTTCAAGCAAAAGGACCTAGTCAAGAAGAGATTAACGGTTGCCAAGAAGATTATAATCACCTAATCAATCGTTATGGTAAAAAATACGCAGACCATTATGGCTGGGCTTCATATTTATTTCCAAATCATGGGAAAGTTGGCTTTGCCGCTATTGAGAAAGATGTCCAACTAGATCACATGCGACCATATTACAAATGGGCGAGTCAAAACATTCATGCCAGTTCAAAAGGAATGAGCAACAGACTTGGCTTATGTGAGGCAACGGAAGATTTACTACTTGTAGGGCAAAGCAACTCAGGAATGACCGATCCAGCTCATGCAATGGCTATTAGCTTGAGTCAGATTACTAGCACTCTTTTAACACTTGAACCTACATTAGCTCATCTAGTAACAATGAAAATTATAAGTGATTTTGAGAAACAAGTTGGCAATACTTTTTTGGAAATTGATACTCAAAATGATTCATAATAATACACAACACATCAATATGAACTCCGCCTACGGAGCTTATATTGGTAAATTTAAACGTTAGACATAAGGAAGACATAGATGAGCCTTGAAGACTTCTTCGAATCCAATTATCAAACTGCATGTGAGATGCAGAGATCAATCATTAAAGATTCAAAAATGAAAGCAATAGCTGCCAAATCCATTAGGGACGAAGAACTTGTTTTATCATGGATGCGCGACTACGGCCTGTTTCAGGGTATAAAGACTGAAGATCGTAAATCTATTGTAAAAAAATACTTTTTTTTGCTTCCAGAGATTTCTAAGATGGAAAAAGGCGAGGAACGAGAAAATGTAGAAAAGTTATTTAGGCTTATATTATCCGAGTTCTATTCTACAGTTGGTCGAAAATGGCTTTCGGCTACATCTAAATTGCTCTGGTGTTCTTATCCAGACCATGTTGTTATTTATGATGCCTTTGTCGAGAGATCGCTTGTAATTCTTCAGGGCATAGTCCCATATTTGGCTTCAATGCCAAGAATTAAATCAAGCCCTAATATTAAGTCTTGGAGCGATATTGACGCAGCTATTGACTTCTATATGAATTACCAGGATATGGTCTTAGCAATAGCCAATGAACACGAAGGACAGTTGTCCAGACTTAGAAAACAATACAATGAAACATATGCCCATGATATTCGCATCATAGACAAACTTCTTTGGATGTTGGGTAATCCAAACCAAGAATTTACCTTAAACGAAGTTCAATGCAATACCTCACAAATTGTAGCACTCAAATAAATGTCTTGTGGGCATTTATTGGTGAACTCACACGTTAGATATCCAATACAAAAGTAAAATAGCGATAGGACAAAAGTGAAAGATTTTTTTGAAAATCACCGTGGAAGAAATGATATATCGATAGAGCAGCATATTCGAAGTAAACAAATTGCATTGTCCGAAAATACTCAGGGAAAATATGCAATTTACCTTGATATAAAATATTGGATTAGTCTGTGTGAAGCGAGTCTAGCTAGATCAAAATGTGATACTGATTACAAGTTGTTGAATTTAGCTACCGAATTAAATGAAAAAGGGATTGCTTTTTTCCCTATTAGTGAAACAACCTACGCTGAGTTGATGAAACAAGAAGATCATGAGACAAGAGAAAAAACATCTATACTCATTGACAAGTTAAGTGATGGAATCGCTCTTGTACCTTACGAAATCCGCATAAAAACAGAAATAGCCCACGCTATACATTATGCTATTGAACCGGAATCTATCTATCCGCTTAAGAAATTAGTTTGGACAAAAGTAAGTAATGTCTTAGGATATACTTGCCCGACAAATACAATATTTGATGAAGAAAATGAGCTTCTTATTCAAAAAGTTTCATTTGATTATTTGTGGGAGTTGAGTCTTACAGATATAACATCTGGGGACAGAGAAAATGACATTTCTCAAGAAACCACTTTTGAAGCATTATCAAATTACCTCAATGAAAACAACGAAAAATATTCTAGTGAACTTCGTAGCTATGAACAAACGTATCTAAATGAAATAGCAGGAGTTATAGATTTATTTTCAGATACCGCTCGTGAAGTAATTAATAAAATGGCTGAGCGCCGTGGTATTACAGTAGAGCAAGACCCGGATGCTGGGATGTATATCATCAATATTTTTCGTGAAGCATACCGTAAAGGAACGATCAATAAAGATGCCCCTACCCTCGACGTATTTGCACATTGTCATACTGCTGTTAGATGGAATAAAAGGCGAAAAATCAAGCCCAATGATATATTTGACTTTTATCATGCAGCCGCAGCACTTGGATATTGTGATGCTTTTTTTACAGAAAGATCATTATGTAATTTGCTTACAGAAAAAAAGACTAGCCTTGACAAAGTTCACAAGTGTAAGGTTCTATATAAAGAATCTGATGCTGTAACTTACATGCAGACATTGTTGAGCTAACAAATCAGAAGACCTAAAGGTGGCTTTTTGTCGCTGTATGGCAAAAAAACGCGAAATAATTTCATGTGTTCTCCAATCACCTAGCATATTCAATCATCACCAACTTCCAAGAAAGCCTTAAACTTATTTATGTAGATTGTCATAAGAACAGTATATATGGGTATAACAATACTGAAGCACAGTGACTCTAAAATAAACAATCAGTTTTTCTGTTATTTAATATTTCTGCACAGTATTAAAGTGCTACTATGCTCGTTGAATAAATAGTTGGATATATATAAGGAAATAGATGGATATTATTAGACCAAGATTAACAGACTATCATGGTATTCATAAAAACCAAGCAGATTTAGATTTTGCAATACAATTTTTTGATGAGGATATACCTCTATATGTTGATCCATTTTTATTATGGAAGTCTCCATCTCAACAAGACAATGCTCTACACACAACTATTACAAACTCCTTCAATCATCTAAATTACCTAATAAAAAAGAAACGAGAAGACGAAGCTTTATCAATACTTGTCGACTTGTCAGAATGTCATGAAGTTGGTTTAGGCGTATCAAAAACAAGAAAAGGGACAAAAATTAGTGAAAAACAAGCTCATGATATTTTGAGTTTATTTAAAGATATTCCAGAATACAGCCAGTTTGGATTTACACACTTTGAAATTATTCAATTATATATATCAGGAATTTCAAAAGACAGGATAAGTGATATTACATGCAACTATTTAAAGTCCTTTTTAATTGATTACACCATCGAACAATGTGAGCTAAATCGAATACCAATTGAAGGTGTAATATTAGATTCTATTTATAATTACAAAACTAATACATTAGATACAAATCAAAAGGTATATTTACCTGTCAATCCATTAACAAAAGAGCCTTTAATTTTTACGCCAAAAAGATGGTTGCGTTTTAATACATGGATTAATTATGAAGATTATTTTCAAAAATATTGCCCTAGAGATGAAATATTCAATCCAGACGAACCCGAAGAACGGGTCAAGGTTTTAAATTTTAATCGAGAAAATTATGGAACAATTGAAGGCTATATTGAATATAAAACAAAAACTTCTGAAAATTGTAAAAATGACCCATTATTTAGTCAAATTCCGGTTCTATCAGCAAAACGAAAACTAAATCAAATTTTAAAGCTAAATACGGGAAAAGAGCATGGGGCAGATATACAATATGAAGAGCTTTCTGCTTCATTGCTAGCGTCACTCTTTTATCCACATCTTGATTTTGCTCAAACACAAAGTCGAACTGAATCAGGTCGACATATTCGAGACCTCATTTTTTATAATAATCGAGATGTAGATTTTTTAGATGAAATCTTTACAGAATACAACAACAGACAGCTAGTTATTGAGATGAAAAATGTAAAAGAAATCAGCCGTGATCATATAAATCAATTAAACAGATATATGCAAGACAATATTGGTAATTTTGGAGTATTCCTTACAAGAAATCCTTTATCTAAAGCAATGTATGAAAATACAATCAATTTATGGTCTTCACAAAGAAAATGTATTATTGCCATTACAGATGAAGATTTAAAATTGATGGTTGAAGTATACGAAAGTAAGCAAAGAACACCAATTGAAGTTTTAAAGAAAAAATATATAGAGTTTAGAAGAAATTGTCCTTCTTGACATAAACAAAATAAGGAGAAGATATGAATAAAGTAGAGATTGATATATTTGAAAAACTTTCAGGTCAGTTAATAAGTGTATATGAAGAAATTTCATTATTATCTAAAAAAAGTCCTAATGATGCGGTTAATAAGTTTAAATTAAAATTTTTGAATAAACTTATTAGTGATAGCAATAAATTTCTTTCTGATAAATATAAACCCTTTGATGATTTTAATATTTTTAATGAAGATGATATACCACAAAATAGTGATGTAGTATTCATACTATCACAATACATCCAATGTTTTGAAAAACTCAGATCAGATAATGTTATTGTAATGCATGGAAATTGGTATTGGGATACAGACGATGAAATTAAAGTAAGAACAGTAAGACCACAAAAATTAAAGGGTTAAAAATGGGAAAATTATATTATACAACTAAAGAAAAAGTACAAAACTATGATACAACAATGCCTCTCTTGGAAGCTATGTATTCTGAATTTAAAGAATTGTCTAAAAAAAAACCTGATGCTGCCGTAAGCAAAAGTAAAATCAAAATAGCAAATAGGTTACTCGATAAAGTAAGAACTGTACTAGAAGACTCAACTTCTATAGAGTTTTTAGATTTACTTGATGAAGATGATGTGCCACAAGTTAGTGATGTCACACTAATATTATCTCAATATGTAGCATCAATGGAAGCATTTTATAAAAGACATTATGGATATTATGAGAATAAACACCAGTGGTTAATAAAGTAAATATCCAACAAAGCCTAGCAGTGAACGCACAGCGTCACTGAAGTCAAACGTTAGACACACGCAGAGGAAACATGATTTATGAAATTATATAAATTTAGAGCATTAGAGACGGATAAAGATTTCACAAGAGTAAAAGATATTATTGAGAATGGATTTTATTGTAATGATATCTTAGGATTTAATGATATGAACGAAGGTGTTTATATAAATAATCCTAGCAATAAGAAGATCACTTTATCAGAAAAACAAGAATATAAAATTTGTTCTTTTTCTGGAGTAAGAGCCTTAAAGAGTGAATTAATGTGGGGGCACTACGCCAATACTGGGAGAGGTGTTGTTATAGAAGTTGATGTTGAAAATATTCATAATATAAAAGAAATTAACTATGGTAGTAACGAGAACTTAAATACAATAGAAGAGATTCTTACAAATAAATCAAAAGAATGGATTTATGAAGATGAATATAGGTATCTATCAACGGATGATTTAACTAATAATAAAGTTAAAATAGGAAATATTTGTAAAATTTATTTTGGTACACCTTATGAGAATTTATTAAATTATCAAGATGTTAAAGAAAAGCATGATAATTTAAAAAAATACCTTGCACAAAAAGAAAAACTAAAAAAATTCTGTATTGGAAAAAATATAGATTGTGAAGATTTTAAGTTTTAAAGTCTAACAAAACTTTGGAGAGAAATAAGTTACCCTAGAGGGAAACTTATTTCTCAAGTCAAACGTTATCTATTCATATAAGAATATTCTATGTCAAAAAGTTTTTTAATCAGTATGATTTTAGTTGTCGTATGGGTAATTTCCATGTATCTTTTTCCTGAATTCTATTCAAAAGTGATTCGATTTTACATGCATAATACATATGTACTGATTATAGTAATGGATCTAGGATTCTTAGGTATTTATATTGCATCAAAATACAATTTAAAAATTCAACAAAATATATTTTTATCCTTTTTTTATTCCTGATCGGTTTTGCAGCTTTACTCTTTACATGGTATTTCAATAATAGATGTGTCACAGATATTTCTAAATATACACTAGGCTTAGTCATGTATGGATATATAGCATATAAACAAAAGCAAACTAGGGGTCGGTGATACCTATACTCCTTACTTTTTCATCACTCTTCCCGGAACCTCTAGTTCCCTCTAAAAACGGATAAGGCTTTACAATTTTCACCAATCAAGATAATATTGAAAACATCTATTGATAGTTCGACCAATGGTTTCATTCCACTTTTTGATTGGTCATTTTAAACATATAAGTAAGAAGGAGAGTCTATGCCTGACAACACTCAAAGACTGCTTATTTTCGGGATGGTCTTGTTTCTAATCGGCCTGCTTTCGGGGCTGATCGTCGCTGAAATGCCAAATGCGAGAATGGGTCTGGCGGCCCATTTGGAAGGTGTTATGAACGGCATGTTTCTTATTGCCGTCGGGCTTTCCTGGAAA
>NZ_JBFFOH010000076.1:0-11343 GCF_041562805.1 Sulfurovum sp.
CTATTATTATTTCACTAGGAAACCCTAAATGACACAAGCACTACTTATCGAAATCGGTGTAGAAGAACTTCCGGCTATACCGCTACTGAAAATTGTATCTAACATAGAAAAATCTTGGAAAAATATACTTGAAGAGTATAAGCTTTCTAGTGATTTTGAATTTATCTATACACCTAGAAGACTTGTGCTTAAACATGCAGGAATGGCTGTAAAACAAGCGGATAGTACTGTAGAACTTATGGGACCTCCTGTGCAAGCGGCTATTAAAGATGGCGAGCCAACACAAGCAGCCCAGGGGTTCGCCCGTAAGTGTGGTGTAAGCTTTGATGATCTTGGTCGATCAGAAAAGAATGGTAAAGAAGTACTTTATTTTAAGAAAGAAGAGAAAGGCAGTGATACAGTTTTTCTTCTTGAAGAGATGTTAATTAAATGGCTAGACTCTATGTCATTTGGAAAGATGATGCGTTGGGGGTCAAGAACCGATGAGTTTATCCGTCCTCTCAGATGGCTACAGGTGAGACTAGGTGATATTTCTGTTCCTGTAGAACTTTTTGGTGTAAGATCAGGTGCAAAAACATATGTACACCGTATGGTAACTTATGATGCAGTAGAAGTTCCTACGATAGATACCTATGAGAGTATATTGAGTGAGTATGCAGTGATGTTGCATCCTGAAGATAGAGAAGCGAAGATCTTGACTGAATTTGATGCTTTGGAGTCAGCGCATAATATCATTATCGAAAGAGATAGGGCACTTTTGGCTGAAGTAGTAGCGATCACAGAGAATCCTAAAGCACTTGTAGGAACCTTTGACGAACTTTTCTTGGAACTTCCCCCTGAAGTGATCATCACTTCTATGAAAGAGCATCAGCGTTATTTCCCTGTATTTGAACATGGAAAAATTGCAAACAAATTTGTAGTAGTGAGTAATGCCTATACAGATGATTACAGTAAAGTTGTGGCAGGAAATGAACGTGTACTTAAACCACGTTTGGCAGATGGGCTTTTCTTTTACAAAAATGATCTAAAAAATGGACTGAATACAGATGGTCTTGAAAAAGTACAGTTCATTGATGGTTTGGGAACACTTGCAGATAAGATCACAAGAGAAAATAATATCGCCATCAGACTGCTTGCTCTTTATATGGACAGAGTAGAATCAGGAACAGGACAAAGTTCTACAGCGCTTGAAAAAGCCATGGATAGAGCAGTGAATCTTGCAAAAGCAGACCTTATGAGTGAGATGGTGTACGAGTTTACGGAACTTCAGGGGCTTATGGGGTATTACTATGCCAAAGCACTGGGTGAGGAAGAGCTTGTTTACAATGCTATAAAGGAGCAGTATATGCCAGTAGGTGAGGGTGCTGATCTTCCAAGTTCTGTGTTCTCATCTATCGTAGCGATGAGTATCAAACTGGATACACTCTTTGGACTCTTCAGTGTAGGAAAAATCCCTACAGGTTCTAAAGATCCCTTTGCATTACGTCGTGCAGTGAATGGTATTGTACGTATTGTGACAGAGTATGATCTGACTTTTAACATTGACGATATCATCACGTTGCTAAAAGGCAATTATGATGAGTTTGATACTGATCTCTTGAGTGAATTTATCATAGAACGTATCAACAAGTCACTCGATGCAAATCCATCAGTCATCGCTTCTGTACTTGCTTCAGGGGAAAGAGATATCAATGAGATTGCTAAAAAAGTATCTGCTCTGAATGAGATCGTAAGTAATGATGCCTTTAAAGAGCAATTCACAACCTTCAAACGTGTAGCAAATATCTCTAAAGATGTAGATCTTGAGTCAAGCTTGGAGATAGATATTTCATTGTTTAAAGAGGATGCTGAGGTAACGCTTTATAACGCTTATGAAAAAGTGATCAACTCTACATACCGTGACTATAAGGAAGAACTCGAAGCACTTTTTGGACTGAAACGTGAACTTGACTGTTATTTTGATGATGTACTTGTAAATACAGAGGATGAAGCATTAAAAGTGAATAGACTTCATACGATAGGGTCTATCTATAAAACGTTTAAAAATATTGCGGATATTAAAGAGATCTCGGTTTAGATATCATGTCTAAAACCTATGATACTATCATCATCGGTGCAGGTATCGCGGGTGCTGCTACAGCGCATGTACTTACACAAAAAGATCAAAAAGTATTGGTACTGGATAAAAGAGGTATCGCCTCTGGTGGTTCTGGTGCAGCCGGGGCTTTTGTATCTCCTAAGATCGGTAAAGGGTCTTCTCTTCAAACACTTACAAACAAAGCTTTTTCTTTTGCTAAAGATTTTTACCTCTCTACTTGTCCAGACTATTTCCACCAAACAGGCGTTGTGCGTATCCCAAAAGATGAAGCTGATGCGAAAAAGTTTTCTGAGTATGAACCTTTCAATGAAAACAAATATGAAAACTATAAAAATGAACAACTTCAAGAACAAGGTATTTGCTCTGATTTTGAAAGTTTTTACTTCCCTGAGGCTGGAGACTGTGATGCAAAAGAAGTATGTGCGTTTTTACTCTCAAATATAGAAGTTGTACAGTTTTATGTAAGGCAGATAAAACAAGAAGACGGATTATGGTGTGTAGGTGACTACGGCGCTAAAAATCTTGTCTTGGCAACGGGTTATGAAAGTGACTTGGCAGACTTACGTTACATGGGTATAAAGGGTACTTGGGGAACAAGAGGAGATTTCTCTTCCAAACTTGTACTAGGGGTTAGTATGCATCAGTCTATGTCTGTAGGGGCTAATATAGATGGCATCATAAAACTGGGAGCTACACATGAGAAAGAGCTGAAAGAACCTGTGCCTTGTCAAGAAGCACAAGCTTTGATCCTCAAAGAAAAAGCTTCTTCGCTCATAGATACTTCGGATCTGGAACTTCAAGAAGTGTTTTGCGGTATGAGAGCAGGGTCTAAAGACTACTTTCCTTTAGTAGGGAAGGTGATAGACATACCATTTATGTTAGAAACGTATCCTACTGTCACACGCGGTGCCAAACCTGAGATAAAGTATGTGGATAACCTATTTGTCTGTAATGGCTTAGGGGGAAGAGGGTTTGTTTTCGCACCGCTTATGGCCAAGATCTTGGCTGAGTGTATTGTTGAAGACAAAGAGGTAGATGTCAGTGTAGATCCTGACAGACTTTTTCTGAAGTGGTGCCGTAAGAGTCCGGAGTTAGACACTTTACGTTAAATCCCACTTTTCCCATTCAGGTTCTTGAGACACATGAGGAAACCCATCCAAAATCTCTTGGGGTTGGAACTTTGGCTTGTAGGCAAAAGCTTTACATCCATCTACCCAGTACCCTAGGTAGATCCAAGGCAGTTCAAGTATCTGTGCCAATTTTATCTGGTAAAGTAGTGAATAGGTTCCTAGTGATAGATTTGCATAATCAGGGTCATAGTAAAAGTATATGGAACTGATGCCATCATCAAGTACATCGATGAGGTCTACACCTATGAGTTTATCATCTTTGATATAGAGTACTTCTCTTCCAAAATCATGTGCACCATCTACAAAGTTTTCATGGTATTCCCGGTGTGAAATATTACGGTGTTGCCACTGGTCTTTTTCATGTTTAAAAGAGTGGTATTTGTTATAGAGATAGATATGTGCGTCAGTAAGGCTAGGCTTTTGCACAATGATCTGCGTATCAGCATTTCGCTTGATAGATTTTTTTTGGGATTTGGTGTAGTGATAGTCATTGACATCTATACGTATACTTTTACATTCATTACAACCGTTACAGATAGGGTGAAAGAAGTATTTTCCAAAACGTCTCCATCCTCTGGCTATGACAGCAGTAGCAAATTTTTTACTTGCTTTAGCGACATATTTGTAGTTCATACGTACTTTGTTTCCAGGTATGTATGCACAGTCGTAGTCCAGCATAGAAAAATCTGTTGATGGCGGGTTAAGTAAATCCAGTTCTTCATTCATAATCGCGATTATACTGAAATTATTGTAAAATTCATAAAAAATTGAGGTGACTATGTTTCTTTATCAGCCGACATCAGGTTACTGCTACAATAGTGACTCTATTTTTTTATATGACTTCATCTCTATGTTTAAACCCAAAGGTAAACTATTGGATGTAGGTTGTGGTGTAGGGATCATCTCACTTTTGTTAAGTCGTGATTTTAATATAGAGACAAGTATTATTGATAAACAGGAAAAGATGCTTGACTATGCAAAACATAATTATGCACTCAATGACCTGGAAGTACAAAGCTATCTTGGAGATTTTACAGAGTGGAAGACAGATGAGAAGTTTGAGTATATCATCTCAAACCCTCCTTTTTATGATTCACGTGTACAGCAAAGTGAAAATACACATCTAAACATAGCTAGATATGCACATCATTTGCCTATAGAAAGTTTTATAGCCAAAGTCAAGAAACTGTTGAAGCCCAGAGGATATTTTATCTTCTGTTATGATGCGAAGCAGGTAGATCTATTGTTGCACTATTTAACTTCCTATGGTATAACTGTTGAAATGATGCAGTTTGTGCACTCCAAAATAGATAGAGAGTCTAAACTGGTGATGATAGCAGCACGTATGGGATCAAAGTCTATGACACAGATACTTCCTCCATTTGTGGTTTTTGATGATAAGAATGTCTATAGGGAAAAAGCGATGAAAGCGTTTGAACGAGCAAATACAAACAGCATAAAAGGTGATTTTTGATCATGGAATTGATGGAAGAAGAGGGTTACAATTACAAGTTCACTCCCTCTGCCTGTGAAGCTTGTGGTGGACACTGCTGTACAGGTGAGACCGGTTATATCTGGGCAAAATATGCCGAGATAGAGAAAATGGCAGAGTTCGTTAACCTTAGCGTAGAAGATTTTGCTACAATGTATTTAAGAAAAGTGAAACATCGTTATTCGCTCATCGAAAAACAACTCGCACCAGATAATTTTGCTTGTGTGTTTTTTGATGAGTCTATGAAGCGTTGTTCTATATACTCGGTACGACCTTTGCAGTGTCGTACATTTCCTTTTTGGGAACAATTTAAAAATGATGAAGATGAGGTACGTAAAGAATGTCCTGGAATCGTATAGCTTTAACACTGTTTATAGCATTTAGTTTTAGTACAGTGGTTGGTTATGCCAAAGAATTTATGAAGATAAGTGAAGATGAACTTATCATCAGAGGAATTTTATATGATGAATATAAAGCCTATGAAAACAGTTATCAAGTATATAAAAGACTTTATGATGTTACAGGTGCAGAGATCTATCTCTTTAAAGAAGCGACTTCTGCATTGATGAGTAGAACGCATATATTAGAGAGTATCACACGTTTAAAAACTTGGGATGAAAAAAATCCAAATAGACTTGAGGTTAGACGTCTTCTTATTCCTCTTTATCTCACTATACGACAAGTGAAAAATGCAACAATAGAAGCAGAATATCTGCTTGAACAATCAAAAGAACCTATGGATCTGGATTTGGCTTCAAATTCATTTCTCTATGCAGGAAATTTCAAGAGGGCATTGGAACTACTAAGCAGAGTATATGAAACTTTGCCTAGAGAAGAATTATTGCTTAGAATGACTGAAATTATGGATGAGTTTACAGGTGAACGAAGAAAAGCCATACAATTACTTGAAACACATCGTCGTATGAATATCGTAAGTCATGATGTTTATATTAAACTGCTCACGCTTTACCAGAAAGAAAAAAATATTGATGGCATTTTAGAGACATATAAAGCACTTTATATACAAGATAATGATGAACAGTATCTTACGAAGGTCATAGATGCCTATGTCTATAAAAGGGATATTGACGGGGCTATTGCTTTTTTGGAAAAATATCCAAGCAGAGATGATATATTGTATGACCTATATAAAGCAAACAGATATTTTTCTAAGGCATTACTCCTTGTCGATAAACTTTATGCTAAAGATAAAAATTCAAAGTGGATAGCTGAAAAAGGTGTACTTCTTTTTGAAAATTCAGAAGATAAAAATGATAAAAAAATGATAGAAGATGTCATCTCTCATTTTGAAAAAGCAATTGAACTTGGAAATGATGACAGTATTTATCTGAACTATTATGGTTATACACTTATAGATAAAGAAGTTAATGTCAAAAAAGGTATCAGTGTGATAGAAAATGCATTGATCCAACAACCTGATAATATGTATTACTTGGACTCTTTAGCATGGGGATATTATAAAGTACGTGATTGTGACAAAGCGTATAAACTTATGAAAAGAGTGGTAGATGAAGAAGGACTTGAAGAAGATGAAATTATAGAACACTGGGATGCTATAAAACAGTGTAAATAGTTTCGAATTTCTTTTAGATATAATACACGAAATTTATAGAAATATGGAAAATAATATATGGCTCAAATATTAGATGAAATCATTAAAAAAACAAAATCAGACCTGGAAAAAAGAAAAGTAGATTATCCACTAGAGTGGTTAGGACGTTCTCTTGCTTTTAACCCTTTTGTTCCTAAAGATGTACAGAGTGCTTTACGTTCTACGGAAGAAAATCCTTACCGAATTATTGCAGAAGTAAAAAAAGCGAGCCCTAGTAAAGGGATCATACGAGAAAACTTTGATCCTGTTGAGATAGCACAAGCCTATGAAAAGGGTGGAGCTGATTCACTCTCTATACTTACCGAACCACACTTTTTCCAAGGTGATAAAGAGTATCTTGGTATGGTACGTCGCTATGTAAGCATACCGCTGCTTAGAAAAGATTTTATTGTTGATAAATATCAGGTACTGGAAGCATTGGCATTTGGAGCAGACTATATCTTGCTCATCGCTATGGCATTGAGCCGTAAAGAGCTTAAAGAGTTACATGACTATGCACGTCATTTAGGTTTAGATGTATTGGTAGAGGTGCATAATAAAACCGATCTGGTCAAAGCTGTTTTTGCCGGAGCAGATATCATCGGGATTAACCACCGAAATCTTGAAACATTTGAGATGGACATGAGCCTGAGTGAAAAACTGATTCCTCTCATTCCAAATGGTAAGATCATCGTAGCTGAATCTGGTATCAATGACCATGAGACAGTAGTAGAACTTTCCAATATTGGTGCAGATGCGTTTTTGGTTGGTGAACATTTTATGAGACAAGATGATATTACTGCAGCTATTAAAGCTGTGAAGTATGGGAATTGATTTTTTATAGTATTTTTTTCTAATTACCTAATAATTAGAATTGAGACGTTGTTTCTCTCTTCTACCCCAAGGGCACTTCCTCACTTCGTTCACGGCGTTTTTTTAGAAAAAACGAAGTAAAAAAGCGTCGACTCTCTCGAATCGCTTCGTTTTCAAGGATGTTCGGGTCGACATTATTAATGGATGGTTAAGATAATAACTTTTTTACCATTTGATTGATGCGTCCACCATCTGCTCGGCTTCCTATAGCAGCTTTGGCTCCACCCATGACTTTACCCATATCTTTCATACTCTCGGCACCTACAGAGGCTATCACTTCTTTGAGTACAGATTCTAATTCTGCATCATCCATAGGCTTTGGAAGGTAAGCTTTGACTATAGTCATTTCTGCATCTTCTTTTTCTACGAGGTCATTACGTCCTGCATCTGCAAACTGTGCTTTGGCATCTTCTCTTTGTTTCATATATTTCATCAAGATAGCTTCAACATCTGCATCTGTCACATCTCTACGTTCATCCACTTCTATCTGCTTGATAGCTGCCTGTATATTTCTGAGCGTATCTCTTTTTACTGTCTCTTTTGCGCGCATTGCGTCTTTGATATCATTTTTTATTTGTGCATTTAAACTCATATGAGGGGGCTCCATTATAGATTTAAAGGGATTATACTATAATCCCTCTATGATAATCACAATAGAAGATAAACAATTTGATACAGCGAAGATAACGCAACTCTACCCGGCAGCGGTAGTAAAGACAGGTCATGAAGAAGAGACGACTCAAGTGAGTCTTGAGTGGTTGGATGTTGAGGCAAAAGGTAAAGTCGAAGTGGTAGGGTTTGGTATTTTTGTAAATCTTGGAGAAGATGAAAAGTACTCTTTTGTTTTTGATACAAAAGAAGAGATGGATGAAGCTGTAGGGCGTATCGCCGAACAGCTACAATCTTAATTTTCTTTAAAATTCAAAGATGCAGAGTTGATACAGTAACGTTTATATGTAGGCGCTGGACCATCAGGGAATATATGTCCTAGGTGTGAACCACATACACCACAACATACTTCTACACGGACCATTCCATGACTATCGTCAGTGATCTCTTTTATATCTTCTTCATGTATAGGTTGAAAATAACTGGGCCACCCTGTACCAGAATCAAATTTTGTTTCTGAAGAAAAAAGCGGTGTGTCACAACATTTACAAGTATACGTACCTTCTAGTTTAGAATCCCAAAATTCATTTTGGAACGGCGCTTCTGTACCATGGTTCAAGCAAACATTATATTCCAGTGGTGTTAACTCTTTTTGTAATTTATCTTTATCTAATTGTATTTTATAAGCCATGATGATCCTTTGGCGATTTTTTATTATCATAGCAGATTTTCTTTGGGTTTAAGTTAGATTATCTTATCATTCGATAATTACATTGGAGAAACTATGACAACATTTCAATTATTACTTCTTATTGTCGCCGGAGGAGTATTTTACCTTTTCTTTAAACAACTTTTTTCAGGCGATCATCCTAAACGAGGTGTCGACTTTGAAGCAAAAGTACCAGATGAACAGATAGGCGGTATAAACCGTCCGGATAAGACATTTTCTACGCCAACTGTTCAGCCTACACGTATGGAACAACTCTTGGAAATGACCGATGATGCTGTTGCAAAAGAAGACTTTGAAGAAGCAAAAAAAGCACTGGGGTCAGCACATATTATAGAAGTGGAGAATACGGAAGTACTGCAAAAGATGGGTTATGTCTATATGCAGACAGGTGAGTATACAGAAGCAAAAGAGAGTTATGAAAAACTTTTATCCCTGGATGAGACAGATGATATGGCGCATGCGTTACTTGCTAATGTATTGCATAAATTATCAGACGAAGAGGGTGCCGAAAAGCACCATGAACGTGCCATTGAATTAGATCCTGAGTATGCACCACACCACTTTAACTATGCAAATACTTTGTATGACTTAGGGCGTAAAAAAGAAGCACTTGCAGGTTATACCAAAGCATATGCATTAGATGATACATTGGAAGAAGCACAAAAAATGATTAAAGAGTTGGAGAGTACTAATGGCTAGTGAATGTTTTGTGACACAGGAAGCAACCCAAGAGATTCTTTTACGTGTCACCAATGTATGTGCTGAATGTTATGATGATATCAATGAAGGCGATACTATTCATTATGATATGCAAAACTATCGTTACTTATGTAAAGATTGTCAAGAGAGACTTTGTGCTCAGATGAATGAAAATTGTGAAGTTGTTGAGGATGACGCTCCTGGGCTTTTTTGTTAAATTCTTTTAGTTGGTTGAAATAACATCAACTACTTTAATACCCCTATCCTTCCTCTTAATTATTCACTATATATTTAACTGCATTGATATAACTCAAACTACTTAACTTTACATCTTTATATGCGATATCAAATGCTGTGCCATGATCTACGGATGTTCTGAGTATTGGTAGGTTTAGTGATACGTTTATGCCTTCGTCAAAATAGAGAGCTTTGAGGGGTGCTAATCCCTGGTCATGATACATAGCTACATAGTGTGTATAGTTTGCTCTTACTCTTGGCGTGAAGGCTACATCTGGAACGAGGGGAGAGGTAAATACTTCTTTACCTAATGTTTGATGTGCATTGTCTATGGATTTTTGTATGATGACCTCTTCATTCCCTAGTACGCCGTCATCTCCAGCATGAGGATTTAATCCTAGTACACCAACTTTTTTATTCGGTTTGGCTGTCTGATAAAAGTCTATAAGAAATCTTGTTAAGTCTTTTTCGTTGATACTCCCGGCTATGTCTTTAAGGGGTATATGTTCCGTAAAAAGAGCAACGTACATATTCGGTGAGCCTAACATCATAATGGCTTCAGCATCAAAAAAATCTCTTAGTGCATCAGTATGACCTTTATACTCTATGCCCGCTAATTCCCATGCTTTTTTATGTATGGGCAGGGTAGTGATGGCATCTACTTCTTTGTTACGCGCAAGTTCAACGGCTTTGACAAATGAAGCATAGGCATATGCACCACTTTCCTTGCTGACTGATCCTGCGTCTATTTTAAAAGCTGGTGCGATATTCTCTATGGTTTTAAAATCAGCGGGTATTGGTAGTTTTAATTTGTTAGCTGCCTGTTCCAGCATGGTTCTGTCTATGCAGTAAAGCGCTTCTACCTCTTTAGAAATGATGTCATGATTTTCAAGGGCAAGTTGAATACCTATACCATTGAGATCACCGACAGATATGGCTACCTTTTTACGACGCATCATATAGTGCTTTACTTTTAATTTTTCTCATCGGATGAGTAGAGCTTTCATATCTATGATGGCTTGTTCAAGTCCTGTATAGACAGAACGGGCGATAATACTTTGTCCGATATTAAGCTCTTCTATCGTCTCTATCTCGACAATATCTTTGACATTCTGCATATTGAGGCCATGTCCTGCTGCCACACGTAACCCTAGTTCCATCGCATCACAGGAGAGTAGTCGAAGGTTGCATAGTTCATCATTGAGCATTTGTTTGAGTATCTTACGTGAGAGTTCAAGTTCAGGGATAGTGTGGTGTGTTTTGGATAGATTTGTATAGAGCATCGCATAGATATTGGCATACTTTCCTGTATGAAATTCGATCCATTCAACCCCTAAGTCAAGTGATGCAGTTACAGCATCTAAAGTAGGGTCTATGAAAAGTGAAACTTCTATCTCTTCTTTTTGTAGTCTTTTGATTGCTTCTTTGAGTTTAGGTTGCTCTCCCATGACGGCTAGACCACCTTCAGTCGTTACCTCTTCACGCTTTTCAGGCACGAGGGTTACACGATGCGGTTTTAGATCACAGGCGATGTCTATCATTTCAGAAGAGATGGCACACTCTAGGTTCACAGGCAGGGAAGAGAGTTCTATAATGTTTTTAGCATCCATATCCTGCATATGTCGTCGGTCTTCACGAAGGTGAATAGTTATCTGGTCAGCTCCTGCACGTTTACAGATGCTCAGTGCATCGAGCGGATCAGGGTCTGCTACCTTTCTTGCTTCTCGCAGTACTGCGATATGGTCAATGTTTACACCCAATAACATCTATGAGCTCCCTTGAATAATATTAATTTGATTATAGCAAAAGTTCTTAAGATAGAATTTGTATAATCGACTATATTTAGAATATGTGGAGAGATAA
>NZ_JBFFOH010000077.1:0-11324 GCF_041562805.1 Sulfurovum sp.
TAACGTTTAAACTCACCAATATGAAATCCGCGTGCGGGGTTCATATTGGCGTGCAGAGATTTGTTAGGTAGAACTTTCTTCTGCATTTTTTCTTTTCAACATTTCTGAGAATCTTTGATTCCCTACTATATTGAAACCGATAGTGTAAAAAATTAGCATCCATAATATCATTGGAATGGAGAATATTCCTGAGCTTGAGCCAGGACCTTTCAATACACCATATATTACTAAAGTATAAAATGACAATAGACCCAAGTGCCCTATATAAATTAAAAAGACGCCAAGTAAAAATTTATTACTTGGTTGATCTATAGATTGAATATTTTTTCTTTTTTCGCGACGGATAATAAGATATAAGAAAATTAAGTAGCCTATCATGGCGGCTGCTACAAAAAGTACTTGGTGAGTATTGAGAAAAGAATCAAGGTCTTCGCTTATTAAACGATTAGGAATATTAGCGAGAAACGCGAACGGTATTGATCCAAAAAACACATACAGAAGCGGTGACAAACCAAAGATTGTTATCCATTTTGCATAGTTATAAGCTATTTCTCTATTATTCATGTTCTACCTTTACAAAATTTATATACCTAACGTTTAAAATGAGCAATCAAAAAGCCGCCCGCGGGTTTTTGATTGGTCTCCTTTGGTTTGTTATAGGCTATCAAGTCTCTGCTCCAAATAATGTCTAAGTTTTTCTGAGACCTTTAAACCTAATAAGTGATGATCACTAGAGTCTTCCATATATAAAATTAGTTCACACTCGGAATCTAAACCATTCAACATTTCATCCCATTCTTTGCCGAGTCCTTCCAAAGCTGACCCATGAGCGCAAATGTCAGATTGAAACTCTTGCAAGGACAAATCGTTTTGTTCATATTTTCTACAAACTTCAAGTAATCTGTTCGCTATTGATATGTTACTCATTCACTTTGTCCTATAACGTTTAAAATGAGCAATCAAAAAGCCGCCCGCGGGTTTTTGATTGGTCTCCACTGATTTGTTATAAGTTTGAAGATAATTGCGCATTTATACTCTCTATAAAATCTTTTACAAGATTAGGATTCCAATATTTGGCATTGATTGTACGCGTAGTCAAATCATTAAAATGCAATATCAATTTTTTCTTTCTGTACTCAATCTCTTTTAATGTATTCATATCAAAAGATTCTCTTGAATCCGGACGATCTCCAGAAACATAAATTAATTGACCCTCTTTCAATTTAAGAGTTGTATAGCGTCTTGTCCAAGCGCCTTTTTCTTGTGGAGACCATGTTTCATCTGGAATATCTGCTTTACTACCCAAAAATAGGAAGGCAACAATTGACATTGTTAAGTAGACTCCAAAATACGACAAGTCTTCTATATAAGCATAAATAGTAAAAATTATAATACTAATGCACATCAGTACCATCAAATTCTGATCCCGATTAATTATGCGAGTTGTAATTTCTAAATCAGGTTTCAAGTGCATTGTAATGTTCTGCTCCTATGTCTTATAACGGTTGACTTGAGAAATAAGTTGCCGCTAGAGCAACTTATTTCTCTCCAAAGTTTTGTTATAAGTTTTTAAATAATTGTTCTTTAACATAAATGGCTCCTGCTTCTTTTTGCATTTCTTCCCATGAACTAAATGATGTATTCTCAACAATAAACTCATTCCACTTGTCATCTGGAATTGCTTCAAAATCTTCTTTACTTTCAACTGCAAAGCCACTTTCATTAAACAAATGTTCTATATCATTAAAATTTGAACATTTTGATATGAACTTTGGAGTCATTAAATCTTTTAATTTTACTTGATTTGTTCCGCTCATTGCTTCGGCATTTTTTGCCAGTTTTTTCAATCCATCTGTATTCGACTTAACTTTCATAATAGTACTCCTTTAAATTGTGTTAACTTATAACGTTCGTCGTGAGCGATAATTTTCCGCTCGCGGTAAATTATTGCGTTCCACGTATTTGTTATCTTTTTGGTCAAACAATTACATAGTTTTAGTAAGTTCGGTTGAACTTGCGATATAGTCATTATTAACTTTTGTTATTGAAATATGTAATCTATTGAAACTGTATGATCCATTTACAGTAAGAGGAAATGTTTCAGGCAATCTTTTTTGTACAAATATCCACTTGGTAATCTCATTTTTCACAACCTCTTGACATAACTCATGAATATTTTCAGTATACATATTTTTATTAGCGTATAAGACGAGTTCGAAGTTCCAACTTGCTTGAACCTTCTTCCCAACGATAAATCCTAACCAAATTTCTTTTCCAGAATCGTCTATTTGGTCATGTGGTGAAACTCCGTAGTAACTAAAGGTTCCTATCTCAGAATTATTTTCAGATAGTTCTTTCAACTCTTTTCGAGAAAATGAAAATGAGTAGCTTTTTGCTACATTATGTTTCAAGTTGAACTTACTCATAATCTATTTCCTTTTGTAAGATAACGTTTGAAATGAGCAATCAAAAAGCCGCCCGCGGGTTTTTGATTGGTCTCCTGTGGTTTGTTAAACCTCTTCATTTCAAGACCAGCGCCACAAACCGATAAGCCCCAATACAACAGAGAAATATCCAAAAATTGGCGAATGCTTTTCAAAGAATTTGGTAATTGGATCACTACCCACTTGTTTTTTTGAAAGTTCTACGACTTTGTCATAATCGTCTTGAAGTAACAGTCGGCTTATTTGTTCAGTTTTGATGGCGTATACACCAAGTGTGATTGCGAAGAGAGTTGCACTTTTTGCGAAAGCATCTCTAACGCATACGGGCTTTAGTTCTAATCCAACAATCAAACTGTAAGCGATATAAATCAAAAACACAATAAGAGTTGGTCCAAATATGAATAAAATAACTTTCATATTGGCTTTTTGAAAAAGTTTTTTATCTTCCGTATTTTCTTTTAGATGTTGAAAGAATTCTTCTGACTCTTTTGCTGCTTTTTGCTGTGACTCTGGATAAAAACGTCTCATGTATTTTAGGAGTGGTTCTAAAGCTAGTGCGAATAGGAACAGCGCTATAAAGTAAGGGTTGGTGATCAGCCAAATAAAGTCATCCCAGCTATTCATGTTCAAATGCCTTTTTGTAAGTTTAACGTTTAAAATGAGCAATCAAAAAGCCGCAGGCGGGTTTTTGATTGGCTCCTCTGATTTGTTATGTTGGTTTCTCGACCTTTGTCTAGTTAATTTGAACAAGATTACCGTAATCATCTCTTTCATAGTTTGGTATTCTAATTTCTGAATAATAATCTATGAGATCAAAGATGTCTTCTTTGATTTTAAGATCTTGTGTATTTTGAAATTCATTTTGCAGCCATTCAAAAATTTGATTTTTATAAGATAGCTTATATTGATAGTAAGGATCTAGGTACCTATCTAAACACAGAAGTATTGATCTTTTTTCCTCATGATTATGTGAGTTGTAATATGAGATAATTGCCTTAAGGCTAGACTCTACAATATTACAATGGTTTTGGTCATATTCTGCGTAATCCATTCATATCCTTTCTTAAACATAACGTTTAAAATGAGCAATCAAAAAGCCGCCCGCGGGTTTTTGATTGGTCTCCTTTGGTTTGTTATACCTAATATATTTTCAATATCGTAGAGTTTGATACTCTTTTTCCCGAGATATTGTCAGTTACCGTTGCTGCAATCGTGTAATTTCCTGCTGGATCTGATGTTTCAAAAGTCATATCCAAGATAGGATCTGCAATGATTATTCCCTTGTCCCCTAAAACTTTCTGCTTGTGTACAGCCCATTTTTTCTCATTTAGCAAGACGCTGCCAACCGGAGATGTTACTTGCACTGAAACGACAAAATCTACTTCTTGGTTCAATCTGCTATAGCCAGTGATTGCAAACCCAGCGTGTACCATTTGATTGAACTTTGCTTTGTTGATTTTCGTAATAATTGGCGCATGAGATGCAGGAGTTCCTACCCATTCTTCAATAAATTGAGGTGAATCTGTAATGAATATGGTCACATCAAGATCACCTGGCGAATTGACTTTCATCGATTCTAAGGCAAAGGAGCTATGCGGAAAAAAGATGAGAAGCGCAAGCATAATAGACTTAATCATGTAGTTCCTTTTTTGCGGTATAACGTTTAAAATGAGCAATCAAAAAGCCGCTCGCGGGTTTTTGATTGGCTCCACTACTTTGTTAGACAAACGATTAATATTTGAGTGTTTTAATTTCCGTAAATTTGATCTAAACTTTTGTCTACGTAACATTGTACGCTCTTCATTGTACAATTCATTAATCAACCACTTGAAATGATTTTGAAGTTCTTTAACACTCATGCTATCTGGTTTGAAGTTAACATCAAACAATGTACACGTTTCCCAAGCTCTTTCATCTAGAAGTCTAGCATTTGATTTTAACCTATCATAAAGCGGTGTTCCGGGAAATGGCGTTTGTATAGTAATTTGAACCTCATACATTGTACTTTCCTGTACAAAATCAAGTACTTCTTGAAAACTGTTTACATCTGTACCGTCTAAGCCTAAAATAAAGCAACCATTTACGGTAATTCCATAGCTTTGAATTTTTTTGATAGCATCCAGGTTTTTTTCTATCTGACGAGCTTTCCAGTTAGAATGCAATTCAAGCCCGTCCAAACTTTTTTTGCTTGGACTTTCTAACCCAATTAGTACCTGCGCACAACCGCTTTCACGTAGAAGCATCAGTAACTCATCATCTTCAGCTATCGATATATCAGTTTCAGTGAACCAACGAATATCTTCTTTTGTAAGAGCCCTTAGTAGTTTTTTAGCATGCGTTTTATTGGCGAAGGTATTATCGTCGGCAAATTCGATGAATGGTTTTGGCCAGAGTTTTTTTATATATTGAATTTCTTCAATTACTTTTTCAACAGGCTTAACTTTAAAATGTGGGGTCAGAAGGATTGATGAGGCACAGAATTCACAATTATGGGGACAACCGCGTTGTGTCTGAACAGTCAAACGATTGTATTTATTTATATCCAAGAGATCAAACCTCGGAATGGGTGCATTTGACAAATCGAAGTTTTCACCCCTCATATCATAAACACTTTGCAGACAATTATTTTGCAGATCACGTGTGAGTGTCGGCCAAGCCAGTTCACCTTCTCCAAGTACAATGGCATCGGCATGTATACTGGCTTCCTCTGGCATAGCATTCACATGCAGGCCTCCCATGATAACCTTTGTACCTTTTTCTCTGTATTTGTCCGCCAAGCAATAGGCTTCTTTGATCTGTGCTGTGAAACTTGAAATTGCTACTGCATCAAATTGTTCAGGCACTTCATCCAAGTCATTGAACTTTTCTACTTCACAATACTGAACCTCGATCTCTTTTGGAGTGAGTGCGGCTAATGTGAGAAGGCCTAAACTCGGTAATGACGCGATGACCTTACCCCGTTCTACAAAACCGGGTAGAGTCAGTCCCAATTCTGTTAGCTCCTCATTCAAAGCTCTTACACCGCTCATGGCAATAAAGCCGAGCTTCATAATGAATGCTCTGTTTTATCAGCTGTTTTAGCTTTTTGGTATCCGATTACGAGATAAGCTATCATCAAGACAGGCGACAACATCACCGATAAGGTAGTAAGCAATATTAAAATACTGTATGCAGCGTCATTTGCAGATCGTTCGTGTTCTGCAAGTCCTGCCATTAACTTAAAAACGACATGCTCCAAATTTAACATTGTAAGGCCTGTAATAGTAATAACTATAGGCAAAAGTGTTGCTACTACTATAGCAAGACCACTGAGCTTTGCTACGCGCTTCAAGTACAAGAACAATAAAATGACACGCCAAGTAGCAACAACTGCCAGAAACCATACATTCATCGTTTGTGAAGTGGATAAAGAGAAATACCTTTCTACGGGTATCGCATAAAGTATACCTGTTGGAGATGTCATTCCAACAAATATTAATACATTTTTATAGCTCCAATTTTCCGGTTTTAATGGCTTGATAATGGCCCAGAGTAATAGAGCTAAAACAAAGATATATATTACCGAGCCCAGACCAAGATATTGCCATAAATCGGCACGAGGGTTATCCCAGTATCTACCCACACCAGCTAGCCATGTTGTCAATAATGCAAAAATTAAATAGTAATTTCCCATTTCTTTTAGATTCGGTTTTACATCTTGGAAGAATAAGAATTTTAATTCAGTTTTGAAGAGCTCTTTTAATTTTTCTTTTTTTGTCATTATTTTCAGTCCAAGTATATTTGTGTCTAACGTTTAAAATGAGCAATCAAAAAGCCGCCCGCGGGTTTTTGATTGGTCTCCAATGATTTGTTAGGCTTACAATTCGCTTTGTTGTAATTCAATAGATTCAAGAGTCCCTCCATTTATCGCGCAGAAATTAAAAATAAAATGAGTGTCTACGATATCAGGTTGATTACAAAGGTAGATAATTATTTTGTCCTTATCTGTTGAATCGAGTAATTTGCTAACTTTTTCATATGACATGCCTACTTTAATACCATACACGCTTTCATATTTAGCGTTGTATGTTTTTATATAGGAAACGCCACCTATGTTGGCAACAAATAACTTAAGCCCTTTATACTGAAGAAATTCTCCAGCATTTTGTCCGCTAGAATCTCTATCATGGTCAAGTGTTACAAAATCAGGTTTGCCTAGTTTCTCTATAACGCTTTCTTTAGAATCACCGGGCATGACACCTGCTATTTGTGCTAATTTATTATCTATGCATACACCTTGAGGCTGTGCATTACTAATAACGCTAAAGAGCAAAACTGATATGAATATGAGTGTTTTCATTTTTTAGCCTAACGTTTATCTTCAGCCAATGCGAAACCGCTCGCGGATTCGTATTGGCTGCTAGAACTTGTTATGATGTCTTGTTGCCACTTCAAATTAAATATGTTACTGGCATATTGAAGATAACATTGTATTTATAATAATCTCATCATTTGGAAGAGTAACTACAATATTATGTTCTTTTATTGCTAGTGTTAACATAGACTGTTGATTTACAACTTGTTCTTCATATGCATATGTACATTTATCTTCAAAAGTTTTAACAATTACTGTATCTGGTAGTTTAGTAAAATCTTCTTTACCATAGTTTATAAGGACTTTTGTATTATCAATATTTGTTAGCATGTAATGCTGAACAGGTTCGTCTGATAGTTTGTTATCTGTAAAAAAAGACATAAACATTAACGAATCTTTGATGTTGTTCCAACCTTCTGGCTTTTCAAAACATTTAGACTTTAGACATAAAGTATTAGTATAAAATGCACCAATGACTTTATCAATGTAATATGTTGTCTTACCAAAGGTAAATATCATTAGGATAATTATTAATACACTCAAAAATGAAATGAAGTTTTTAAATATTTTATTTACTTTCAGGTTCTATCCTTAATTGACTCATAACGTTTAAAATGAGCAATCAAAAACCCGCAGGCGGCTTTTTGATTGGTCTCCAATGTCTTGTTAGGTTTTTAAAGTCATTGTAATCGTATACTTGAGTTTCGACATCCATTTCAAGCAATCTTTTACGTGCCCTTCTATCTTCTGACACAAATATATCAGCTTTATTTACTGCGAAATCAACAATGATCGCATCTTTGATTTTAATGCTATTCCCCTTATGGCACTCGTATATATTTCCATCTCCATAGCACCCTTCACCATATTTAGTATGCCCATAAACTGCAACTAAGTCGAGATGTTCTTCTGCCTGAATCCAATCAGGTATTCCTTTAAATGGGCTATCTTTCAATTCATCAAGCAGTGTAATTGGTATCAAGACTTTCCAGTCTTCTTTTTCAATTAAAGATGTCAAGAGAGTAAGGCACTCACTGTCTTGAGCCAAAATGTCATAAATGTTACAGTCAAGAACAATTTTCATTTATACACCTAACGTTTAAAATGAGCAATCAAAAAGCCGCCCGCGGGTTTTTGATTGGCTCCTGTGCTTTGTTAGCGGTATCGGCTAAACATTTTCGTTCATATACATATAAAAGCAAGTAAATCACTGCTGCGAACAAGTGTGCAACAAGTCCAAACATTGCCCATAGAATGTATTTTTGATTCTCTTTTTTTGCGACATTTAATAACCAAACTGCAACGACGATATGATGCAAATATTTCGAAAGTATTGTCGTCACTGTCAAGCTTAATTTGACTGCAAATGTCATATTTTCAATGGTCTTGAAATAATCAAACAAATATGACCCGACTACTGAGGCAAAAATAAAAACCGGAATATACCAGTACAGTAATGTTTCAATGTCTTTTCGTAAATTCATTTGTACCTCTAACGTTTGAATAGAACGAATAAGTGACCGCTAGGTAACTTATTCGCTCCTATGTTTTGTTAAGTTTTAAAATATAAATTCTTCAGCAAGACTTTTTTCATAGTCTGTAACTGTATTTTCCTCTTTATTTGAATAATTTTTCATTAATTTTTCTAAGAGAATCCAATTGTTTTCTACCCATATAGAAAGAGAGTCTATATTCTCTATAGGTATGCTAAATTTATTTATATTTCCATTGATGATGCCACTATCAATTAAATTTTGAAGTCCAGATTGATATCCAGATGGAAGGTTATA
This sequence comes from Sulfurovum sp., assembly GCF_041562805.1. Taxonomy (GTDB): domain Bacteria; phylum Campylobacterota; class Campylobacteria; order Campylobacterales; family Sulfurovaceae; genus Sulfurovum. The sequence goes on from NZ_JBFFOH010000077.1 coordinate 8,589, forward strand.
GCTTGATTCATATTCTTCTAATTTATCGATAGAAGTAATTTTCTCTTTAATTATACATGCTAAAACAAGATAATGAGCTGGAAAATCTCTCCATTCTAATAATTGTTCCTTTACTGTTTTAGGGAGTTTGAATGAGCTTGATAGATCTATGGCAGTCTTTTTCATATTCGATATTTCATTTTTAATATCAGTTATTGTTTTTTCAATAGTTTTGTCATTCGGTAAGCTTGAATTAGATAAATTTTTAATTTTTTCTTCAACCATTGTGGATAGATTTAATTCTGTTTCTGACAGTTTTGCTTTAAGAGTATTTTCAATGACTTCTAAACTTCTATCTTTTTCAATTTCATCTAGAGATACTCCATATTGGTTTTGGTCTAATATTGAGTCTAACATTTTCGATGAAAAATCTTTTTGATGTGTAAGACTGACTTCCATTAATGATTTTAATTCATTAGAAAGGTCTTTTACTGAATCAAGAGCATCATTAGATTTATCATTAAATCTCAGACTTAACCATATTGAAAAACCTCCAAGTCCTAATGATAAAATTCCTAATCCAATTGTTATTGCTAAATTTATAATATCAAATGTTTCCATTATTTAAAATCCTTTTACATTCATGTACTTAACGTTTAAAATGAGCAATCAAAAAGCCGCCCGCGGGTTTTTGATTGGTCTCCTCTGATTTGTTATGTGTTTCCGGTCTTTTCATGTTCGGAACAATACAAAATAAATCAGGACTAGAAGTGCCAAGAATACAACACCCACCTTGTTGCCGATAATATCCATTCGAGACACATCGTACCACTTGTCTTTGAAATGCCTGGTTGTATCGTCATTTGGAACGCTGTCTTTTTCACCATATTTTTTGTTCCAAAAAATAAAAAATACAATAGACAAGACTGCTACTGCCAATATGGTTTCTTTATTCTCATACAATAGAGTCAGTCCACTTAATTTCATTGTCTTATCCAATTGCCCTTTCTGTCACATAACGTTTAAAATGAGCAATCAAAAAGCCGCCCGCGGGTTTTTGATTGGTCTCCTTTGGTTTGTTATGTGTCATTCGCCTACCAATTTCACTTTGAAGTATTGTTCGGCTTCCATTGCAACATCCACATCTGTCTTTACTCCTTCAGAAACCTTGTACTGACCTGACGGCTTGACGAATATGATCCCAACATCACTTGCCACATCGCTCGCTCCAAGTTCAATAGTGTAGTCAGGCTTCTCTATTTTAATAGGCAATTGCTCAGCAAGAAGCACGTCAAACCCTTTTTTTGTAAGAAAGTCATTCAGTTTGTCATAGTAAAAGTAGAAATCCTCATTAGTTTCTTCATCCGATTGCTCTGTACTCGTAATGTTAAAGAAAACTATACTTCCCACTGATTCGGCTTGAGCTTGCAGCATAAACACAATGCCAATGAGCATAAGTAACTTTTTCATGTCATCTCCCATGGCACATAACGTTTGAATATAGCCAATAAATTGCCGTTAGGTAATTTATTGGCTACTATGGTTTGTTATATCTTTTTGACTTTTTTCACTAAAAAACGATTCCAATATTCAGTATAACTAATATTTGGAATGATATAAAAAATCAATGAAGTAGTATCCAGTCTATTGTGTACATATAAATAATCATCAACTTTATATATTGTTCCTTTAAGTGTATTAAACCCCGGATTCGGAATTTTACGATCTAGCTGTCCACTGTGTTTTTGAAGTATAATCTCAAGCCCTTTTTCTGTACATGAGTATTGAGATGGTTCAAATTGTTTCATTGCAACACGTTTACCATCAATACTATATTCAATATATAAAGTTTTCTTAGTATCAAAATGAATTTCTATCTCTCGTGATATAACAGTTTTATCCTTATGCCTAATATTTTCATGTGGTAATCTAAATGCCCAAACACTTGGAGGATAGGCTCCTGAATGATTAGGTTCGCCGTCAAGATATGTACCTGTTATTTCGGTGCATTTTTCTATATCGTTTAGACCTTTAGGCCAATCTTTCCATTCTCTATACATATATTCAGGGGTTGTATTACCAACACACGCGGAAAAAAACAATGCCAAAATTAATAATAATATAGTGCGTATATTGATAGACATAGCTAATGTTCCTTATTTGTTTCTTTTTTAAATATAACGGTTAAATATAGCCCAATAAATTGCCGCCAGGTAATTTATTGGTTACTATGTTTTGTTATATAGTTTTAGTTGTCTTCATTCTGAAAATCATCAAGAGCATCTATCCAACCCATGCGTCCCATCTTCCCCATTTTATTCATTGGGGGCATTGGCGACATAGGAGACATTGGTGTCATCTTTGGCATTTTTGACATAGGCTTCATTTTACTAGTTTTTCTCAATATATAGTTTTCTTCAACTTGTTCTCCAATATAATGCCCATCTTTATTCCAAACGGTTCCATCATTATCAATCCAACCTAAATAATCAGAGGTCGCACTAAAGAGATTGCCATTTTTAATGAAACCGAAATATGTTCCATTCCAATGAAATATTTTTATCATTTTTAATCCTTTATATATAACGTTTAAAATGAGCAATCAAAAAGCCGCCCGCGGGTTTTTGATTGGTCTCCTTTGGTTTGTTATGTGTCATTCGCCTACCAATTTCACTTTGAAGTATTGTTCGGCTTCCATAGCAACATCCATATCTGTCTTAACTCCTTCAGAAACCTTGTACTGACCTGACGGCTTGA
>NZ_JBFFOH010000078.1:0-11152 GCF_041562805.1 Sulfurovum sp.
CACCAGCGTAATAAAGATAAGAAAAGTAGCGATCATCAATGCCTGTCCAAGCTCTTTTTGAAGCTTTGCATTCTCTTTTTCTTCACCTTTAATAATAAGTTTCACACCTTCAGTTTCTATTTCATCCAAAAGCGGTTTTAATTGTTGCATGACCTCAACTGGAGTAATGATCTTTTTCTCTACCCTTGCATACAGTGAACGTACTTTTTCACCATCTTCTTTAAATATTTTGACAAAACTCTTTTGATAGGTAAAATCACAGATATCTGAAAGTCGTACCACTTTCTGTCCATCTGGTGTAGTCAGTTTAAAGTTCCCTATAGCTGATGAATCTTGTTTATAAACATCTTCTATTTTAACCCTGACCAAACCTTCTTCATTGAACATTTTTGCATACTCGGCCTTGAGAAAGGCACCCTTCAATACCGAAGTAACATACCCTTCACTAAAACCTAGTTGCTGCCCGTATTCATTGACACGTAACTTAAGTTCGCGTTCTCCTTCATTGGCATTGTCTGCAATATCCTCTACTCCATTGATACTATCAAGCTTTTCTTCTACTTTTTTCATTGAAGCCAACATTTTGTCTCTATCGGGATGTTCAAAGCCGATCTCTATATCGTTACTTACGATACCAGCTTGTTGTACATAGACATTAAACTCTTCATAGAGTTTTTTCCCATGGACTTCCTGTTTTTTAAATTTTTCAACAATGCGTTCTTGTATCTCTTTTGAGATATCCTGAGAGATTCTTTGTCGTATCATGTCACTGTCATCATACTCAAGGGAAAATACCGGGTTGATATATCTGTCAAAAAAGTTTTCAGGTGCTTTTTCGTGCAGGTTTATAAAGATCTGGAACAGGTTCTCCCCTATCTCAAAGCTTTGGTCTTTGTTAAATTTAAATCCTATTACCGAAGTGACTGAATCCATCTCTTTTTTATCCAGTATTTCTAGTAGTGCTTCCTCTATCTGTGTTACATAGACTTCAGTATCTTGTAGATCATTATTTATGTTTACTTTTCCATTTAAATAGACCTGCTGTGCATCAAACTCAGGAAAAAGCTGAAACTTAGTGATCTTTACCATTCCAAGGGTTCCCAAAATGATAAAAGTCAATATGATCGCCAGAGAACGCTTCTTATGCTCTAAAAGTTTTCCTAGAAATTTCTGATATCGTGCTATCCATCCTTCCCAAAAATTGTCTTCATGTTTCTCTTTTTTAAAGGTTCCCATAGAGTAAAACTCTTTTGCATGCAGTGGTAAAAAGTAAAATGCTTCAAACAAAGAAGAGATAAGCAGTACCGATATCATCACAGGCAGGACCTGCATGAACATTCCCATTTTCCCACTCATGATCAAAAGTGGTAAAAATGCAAATACTGTGGTCAATGTAGCAGTAAGTACTGCGGGGAACATCTCGACAGAACCTTGTATAGCAGCTTCTCTCGGACTCTTTCCCATTTCCATATGTCGATAGATGTTTTCTGCAACTACTATAGCTTCATCGACCAACATACCAAGAGCAATGAGTGCGCCAAGAAGTGTCAACATGTTTAAACTGTAGCCTATCATATCCATCACAATGAGCGTAATAAAAAAACTAGCCGGGATTCCTATGCCTACCACCCATGCGATCCGCATATTGACAGATAAAAAGAGTGCCATAAAGACCAAAATTAGCCCAAATAATATGTTAGAAGAAACTAGATTCAAACGATTTTTGATCCATATCGAAGTATCCGTATAGGCTTCAAATTGGATATTCTCATATTTTTCATTAAAATCTGCAAGTGTTTTACGTACTTCTTTGCTCAATGCAATGGCATTACCTTCTTTACTTTTATTTATATTTAGAGAAATATTCTGCTTACCGTTATAATGTGAGATCTGTGTAGGGTCCCCTAATCCATAATACACCTCAGCTACATCCTCTAAACGAAAACTTTTACCTCCTACACTCAGTAAAGTTTGCCCTAATGCTTTTGCATCTTTTTCACCATTGATAGTAGAAATATACAGATGATCACCCTGACCATCAAGTGTTCCTGCGGGGAAAATACTTGAGATACTTGAGATAGCCTTATAGACAGAAGATTTATCCAGATCATATGCTTCTAATTTTTTTTGGTCTAATTGTATAACCACCTCTTCGTCTGTGTCCCCACGTATCTCTATACTGCTGAGATCATGAATAAGTGCCAATTTGCTTTTAAGCGCATCTGCTGCATCAATAAGTGCTTTCTTCCCTACATCCCCAGAGACCGCTACAAGTAAAAGTGGATATTCATGTACTACAATACGTGCAAGAGGTTCATCCATATCAGCAGGAAGGTCACGTCTTGTTTTTGAAATGATATCTTTCACATCAGAAAGTACTAACTGTGTATCACTACCCGGTTTGATATCTGCGTTGATACTAAAACTTCCATTTTGAATACTGGTATAAAGTGTATCTATCTCTGCAAGACTTTTAAGCTCATCTTCTATATTTGAAACAACCATCTTATCTAAGACATCAGCACTTGTACCTACATATCCGCCCTGTACAGATATCTGATCAAGTGTTGAAGGAGGAAAGATCTCTTTAGCAATATTCTGATATGCAAAAACCGAGAGTAGCAGCATAAAGACCATCAAAATATGGTTGATAATAGGTTTATCTACTGCAAAACTGATAAAACTACGTATCATTAGTTTTCCTGGATAGCAAAGATAGTATCAGTCACCCTATTCTTAAACCTTAATGCCTCTACACTCTGTTCAAGCATCATCTTCTCTGCTTTCAATGCAGAAACTTCTCTTTTCATTTTGTTTACAACTTTACTCTCATAATAAATTTGATTACTCAAATATATTTTAATTGTTGTCAAGATCAAGACAATGCTAACAGACATCAGTATGACCATTGCCATACCAAAAGTAATACCGTTAGGCTTGGACTTTTTCTTTTTACTTGTCATGATCACTGTCTTTTTTAAATCTAAAACTTCTTAGTTTTGCAGATCTGCTTCGCGGATTTATCTTGAGTTCCACTTTATCAGCAGTTACAGGTTTCGAAGAGAAGGCTTTACCTAACGCATGATTCTTGCCACAGGTACAGCGCATAGCTTGAGGATCACAGATACATGCTTGTGCCCATTTTTTAAAACGATTCTTGACCAAACGGTCTTCCAAGGAATGAAAAGAGATCAAAGAAACGACTTCACCTTTCACATGCTTTTGCTCTAAGGCATCAAGCAAACCTTCTATCTCACCCAGTTCATTGTTAACTTCTATACGAATAGCCTGAAACATCAAGGTTGCGGGGTGTATCTTACCTCCTGCAGGAATAACCGTTTTAGCGATCTCACTTAACTCTTTAGCTGAGTTGATGGGCCCTTGTGCTCTGGCTTCCACTACAGCAGAGGCCAATTTTTTAAATGAACGTACTTCACCATACGTATCAAAGATATATTCCAATTTTTCTTTAGTGTACTCATTCACCACTTCATAAGCTGAAAGTGCAGATGATGCATCCATACGCATATCCAGTGTCTCAGACGTAAAGGAAAAACCTCTGTCTTTTTTATCCAACTGTAAAGAGGAAACACCAAAGTCTGCCAACACCGCTACTATCGGACTCTCTTGCAATGTAGGAAATACAGTTGCAAATGTACCCTTGTAAAGTGTGCTACGATTCTCATAAGGCTCTAAACGTTTTTTGGAAAATGCCAAAGCTTCATCGTCTCTATCTATCCCTATGTGTTTAAGGTTTTCATATCTGGCCAACATTTCAGAGCTATGCCCGGCATATCCAAGTGTACAATCAACAAAATAACCTTCTCCTACATTTTTAAAGCTCTCTAACACTTCATTTAAAAGTACAGGAATATGAGGTGTTTGCATTAAGATCCTTTGGAGATACTATCATTAGTTAAATTTAATTATCAATGTTATAATAGCGAAATTAGATGAAAAAAGGCTCAATATATGGTAGATAATCATCTTATCGAAGACATTAAACATGTTTCACTCTCTTTGTTTAACAAAAACTTCTTTAGTGTATATCACGGTTCTATCTCTGCGCGTGTAAGTAGCAGTGGATTTATCATTAACTCTAAAGATACGATCTTGGATGAAATTACAGAAGACTCACTGGTAAGACTTGACTGTCATAAGCGAGACTATCGATGGAGTATGGCAAATGCAGATGTACACATACATGAACATATCTACGAAAGCATCCCCAATGCAAAATATATCTGCTATACCATGCCCCCATACGCAACTGCCTACTCACTCAAACATGGTAAAGTATCACCAAAAGACTATTTTGGACAAAAAGTCTTAGGTGAGGTCATCGTATACGATCCAAAAAATATAGATGACTGGCTGGAACGTGCACCTTACGAGATCCCACAGTTTTTTCAAAAGCATGACACCCACTTGCTTCTTATCAAAGGTTTTGGTCTCATCTCTTATGACAGAGACATCACAGAAATGGCCAAAAAAATCTCTATCTTAGAGAACTCTTGTAGGTTGCTGGCTTTATCTGCAAATCTTTAGCATACAGTCTCTTACCTCTGTCGTGTGTAATGTGTTTCTTTTGACGCTTCGTTGACAGTGAGAAAAGTATTTTGATCCATACTTTTTATGGTGATGATACGTATAGGCTCATTTTGAAATTTACGTTTGAAATTGTCTGCAAGTGTACGCAATGAGGCTTGAGAAATACGATAAATTTCTTTGGCAAAAGGCACTTCAACATTGTTGACTACAATAACCAGTGTATGATCTGAAACCTTCCAGATACCTGAACCTTTTATCTGAAGATCTTTGACAAAAGCATCCCCTTTTTGGACACTGACAAGCAGTGTAATAAAAAAAGTTTTGTTTGTATTTAAATGTAGATACTCCTTCTCTATAGTTAATGTGCCATTGTGTGTCGTTTGCGTGACAGCCTGCCACTTTCCTATCAACGCTGTCTGACCTACAGCACCAAGTTCTAACATCAGCGCCAAAATAATAATAAATATTTTCATACATAAACCTTCTCTACTAGTATATAGTTACCATTATAATGAAAGACAACTGTTATGCATGTGACAACACTTCTGTAAAGCATACTTTTGTTATACTCCTCCAAATATAATCTAACACAGGATAACTGATATGAATCAGACGAAGAAAAGATTAAGTATCATTAACCATGCCATTTCTATCACTGATGTTGAGACCATACAGCTTCAGATTTTAAAGTTGGTACAACTTAAATCAGATGTGAAAATACAAGAGATCGTTACAGCAATTCAAGCAGAAAACTATGCACAGGCACAGGGACTGATAAACCGATATATTGAAACACCTACAGAAAATATCCTACAGAGAACTTCACAAAAAGCTCAAGCTACTATGGCAGAAGAGGATCAAGCTATCATTGATGAGTTCGATCTTTTTATCACATCAAACACAGTTGAAAAACCTCAAGAGATTGACATTAATGATTTTCTTCTTGATGAACTTCCAGTCAGAAAAAAAGTCGAAACAAAAAAAGTGGATCATAGTGATTTTGATGCCTTGCTAAATATTGACATTGATAACGTACTGACTGACAACATTGAAATGGGTGTCGCACACACGTCAAAAGATACATTCTTTGACTCTCCAAAAGAAATAAACAAACAAGCTATAGATACCTCTCACATACCTAAAGATACTTTTTTTGATACCATAGAAACACTAAAAGAAGAACCTGTTACACAAGAGACTCCCAAAAAAGAAGAAGTGATTATAGAAAAGAGTGAACCCTTTATACAAATGGAAAGAATTTCCAAAGAAGATCCCTTAAAAGAACTGAAGCCTGCTATAAAAACAGAAGAAGAAGCACGTTCAATTAACTATAAAGCCATTCCTTACATTGCACAAAAACTTCTTAGTATGAAAAAACAATATCCACCTATAGAAGGAACTTACGAAAAATTTGATTCTGTCGAAAACCTCTTAAGAAAGATCTCTCAAGAAGGTTATAGTGAAGCAGACATAGAAGAAACCCTCACATATATCAAACAACTAACAGAAGATAAAAAAGATATCGAAGCGTCACAACTCCTGCTCGTCTGTGCCGCAACAGAATCAAAATTTGCACAATTCATGTTAGCCAGAGAACTCTATAAAGGTACTTTGATCACAAAGGATGTACCTGAAGCATTTACGCAAATGCATAGTTTAGCACTTGAAGACTACCCTGAGGCTCTCAGTGACCTAGCACAATTTTATGAATATGGTATAGGTACAGGAAAAGACCAAAAGAAGGCTGAACAATTCTACAAAGAAGCGATGGACTTTGGCATAAAAAGGGCTGAGAAACATTACAAGCGTTTAAAAAAACAAAACCGTGGTTTTTTTAAACGGTAAACTTACTTCAGTAGCCTCTTTATTCCTTCATACGCGACATCGATCATTTTGTCTATCTCTTCATATGCAATAACATAAGGGGGCATGAAATAGATCACATGTCCCAGTGGTCTGAGCAATACACCTTGCGATAAAGCATACTCATAGACCTTCAACCCTATACGTTCAGTCGCCTGGTACCCCTCTAATTCTATAGCGGTGACCATACCCTGTTGTCTTATCTTTTTGACATTGGATAAAAGAGAAAACTTTTCCAGTTTCTCCATTATGTATATACTTTTCTTTTCATTCTCACCTAAAATATCATTTTGTTCAAATATCTCGAAAGTTGCCAATGCCGCTGCACAGGCCAAAGGATTTCCTGTATAACTGTGGGAATGTAAAAAAGCTTTATACTCATTGTAATCACAATAAAAAGCGTTATATACATCAGTGGTTGTCATCACGACTGAAAGCGGTAAATAACCACCTGTTAAGCCTTTAGATAGTGTCATAAAATCTGGCGATATCTCGGCATGATCACAAGCAAACATCTTTCCGGTTCTCCCAAACCCTGTCATGATCTCATCCGCGATAAGGTGTACATTATACTTTTGGGTCAAGTGTCTTGCGCCTATAAGATAGGCTGGGTGATACATATGCATCCCCCCTGCGCCCTGGATCAGAGGTTCAATAATGAAAGCTGCTATCTCCTCAGATCTCTCTTTCAAGGTTTCTTCTAAAGCAACCAATGCCTCATTGGCTGCATCAATACTTTGGTCTTTTGGTACAGGTACTTGCATGTTGGCGATAAGAAGTGGCTCATACGTTTCTTTATAGAGTTCAACATCCCCTACACTCAATGCCCCTATCGTCTCTCCATGATAAGAGTTTGACAATGAGAGAAAAAGTGCTTTACGCTTTCCTCTGTTCAGATGATAATGATAGCTCATTTTCAATGCTGCTTCCACAGCAGAAGAACCATTGTCAACATAAAAAACTTTTGCCAGATCCTTAGGCGTAATGTTGACAAGTTTATGGGCAAGTTCTATAGCAGGTTCATGTGTAAACCCTGCCAGTAGCACATGCTCAAGTGTGTCAATTTGGGCTTTGACCTTATTGTTTATGATTTCATTTGCATGTCCAAAAATATTTACCCACCAAGAGCTTATTGCATCGATATAAGAATTCCCGTCAAAATCATAAAGATAGACACCTTTACCTGACTTAATAGGTACAAGCGGCAAGGTTTCATGATCCTTCATTTGTGTACATGGATGCCATATTACTTCCAGGTCTCGCTGCATCATTTTCGTATTTTTATTAGACATACTATTTTCACACTCCAATTCATTAGCGATAAGCTTATTTTAGGTAGAATTGTACAAATTTTTTGATTGAAGGTAGATGAAGTATGATTAGTTGGATGCAAAAACACAATAAATATTTGGTATGGACAATATGGGTAGCAACCATCGCATTTATTGGTGCAGGTTTTGTAGGTTGGGGAAGTTACAGTTTTGGTTCCAAAGCAGGCAGTGTTGCAAAAGTAGGTGATATTGAGATCAAACAAACAAAACTAAACATGGTTTACAGCAATATATACAACCAATACAATCAGGCAATGCAAGGTACACTTGATGATAAGCAAGCTCAAGAAATGGGATTGATCAAGCAAGCATTCGCCAGACTGGCAACACAGGCTAAAGTCCTAAACTTCGCAAAAGATCTTGGGATCATCGTTTCTGATATGGAAGTAGCACAGAGATTACAAGCACTTCGAACATTCCAAAAAGATGGTGTTTTCAATAAAGAGATCTATGATGGGTACCTCAGAAGTCAACAACTTAGAGCCAATGTCTTTGAAGATACACTGAGAGAAGAGCTTATCCTTGAAAAAACATTTTCACTACTTGCCGTTGGGACTTTACCGCTTGAAGAAGAGGCCATTTCTGCAGCTATGAATGTGAGTGATAAATTGGCATATAAAGTATTGACGAACGATGATCTGAACTTTGTTATGGATGAAGCAAAAGTAAAAGCTTACTGGGAGATGCAAAAAGAAAACTTTTTGACACCACAAATGTATGAACTCTCTATTGTGTGGACACAGAGTAACGAGACTGTTGTCTCTGAAGATGAGATCAAGGCACACTATGATACAAACAGTTTCAACTATACTGATGAAACAGGGAAACAACTTCCTTTTGAAGAAGCTAAAGTATTGGCGACAAAAGATCTAAAAATAAAGAAAACAAAAAAAGCAGCACAAAAAGAATATATTGCATTTAAAAAAGGTAACCTTGACAACACTGAAAAGATCACACTTACAATGGGAGATGCAAAGCTTACAGAAGAAGTATGGAGTGCACTGAAAGAAAAATCTGTAGGAGATATACTCAAACCTAAAGTAGTTGCAGACACCTATGCCACTGTAAAAATAGAAAACATAGTGTTACCAAAAGTAAAGACCTACGAAGAAGCCAAAGAACAGGTTACTGTACTTTATACCGAACAAGCTAAAAAAGAAGCCCTTTTGACATTAGCAGAGTCAACACTTAAAAACCTTGATCAGAACGATACCATCATCTCTGATTTTGTAAAACTAGAGGAAAATGTCAACCTAAATCCACTAAATACTCAAGAAAGTTTACAATTTCTACAAAAACTCTTTACATCGTCAAAAGAAAAAGGTATTATTAGTGTATTCGATAAAGTTATAGTTTATAGTATTTTGGAACAAAAACTGCTTCCGATGGATGTAAATCAGACAGATTTTGTAAAACAAACTACGAATAAATTGAAACAAAGTACATTTGAGTCTAACTTGATTAAAATGTTAGATAAACAATATCCTACAGAAGTCTTTATGGGAGGGCTAACCAATTGAGTGACACAATTTTAGCTATTGATATCGGTTCCACTAAAATATGCGCTATCATCGCTGAAATCAAAGACTCCGAAGTCACAATACAAGGGCATGGCATCACTAAATCCCAAGGGGTTAAAAAAGGTGCTATAACCAATATAGAACTTGCTTCAAAATCCATAAAAAAAGCTATCAACGATGCAAAACGTATTGCAGGAAGTAACATTACTTCTGCAACTGTTTCCATCTCTAATGCCTATGCAAAGAGCCTTCAGTCAACCGGTATTGTCAACATACCACATAAAGACATCTCTATTAAAGAGATCAATCGTGTGATGCAAACTGCACTCTATAATGCAAATGTACCTACCGAGTATGATATCATCCATGTATTACCTTATAACTTTAGAGTAGACGACCAGGACTTTATAGAAGATCCGTTCGGTATGAATGCAAGTCGTATGGAAGTAGATGTCAACATCATTATGACACAAAAGTCAAATCTTTCAAATCTTAAAAAAGCAGTACGTTCCGCAGGTGTAGAGATAGATGGCATTGTTCTAAGCGGTTATGCTTCTGCCATTGCTACAATGGATGAAGATGAAAAAGAACTTGGTGTTGCTGTCATTGACCTTGGTGGTCAAACAAGTAACCTTGTCATCCATACCGGTAACTCCATCAGATACAACGACTTCTTAGGTGTAGGTTCAAACCACATCACCAATGACCTCTCTATGGCACTACATACACCTCTGCAAATAGCTGAGAATGTGAAAGTACGTCACGGTGATCTTACAGAGACTTCAAATGAGATCATAGAGCTTCCTATCATAGGTGATGAAGAGAGTCGTAATGGTGTATCCTTGGAAGTCGTTCACTCTGTCATTTTCTCACGTGTAGAAGAAGCACTTATGATCTTGGCGAAGTCATTAGAAAAATCTGCATTAAAAGAACAGATAGGTGCAGGTATCATTCTCACTGGAGGAATGACAAAACTTAAAGGTATCAGAGAATTGGCACAAGCTATCTTCAGTGGTATGCCTGTAAGAGTTGCTTACCCAGATAAGATCAATGGTCTTTTTGATGAACTAAAAGATCCGGCCTTCTCGACGGTAGTAGGATTACTACTCTATAAAGCTGGTGGGCATACTCAATATGAGATAGATTTCCAACAAGAGTTATTACATTCCAAAGCAATGTTCGAAGACAACCTAAGTGACATCCGCATAGGTCATAAGACAAATAATGCTGAAGAGGTACAGGTCAAAAAAGGTCATAAAGAAGAGAAAGAAGCAAAAAAAGAAGATCAGGAAGAGTCAACCATATCATTTGACGATCTACCTGATCTAGGTCATGAAAATAAAAATCCATTTAAAAAACTAGCCAGTTGGGCAAGGCAGCTTTTTTAAAAGTATTTTTTAAACACATCAAATAAAGGGGGAGAAAATGGAAGAGTTTGAAATAGACATTATCGAAACAAAATGTCATACAAATGGAGCGAAAATCAAAGCTATCGGCGTCGGGGGCGGTGGTGGAAACATGATCAATCACATGATAAGTGAGGGAATCAACAGTATTGATCTAATTGTTGCAAATACGGATGCTCAGGCACTGGAAAGTTCTTTGGCACCATTCAAAATGCAATTAGGTATCAATGCAACAAGAGGTCTTGGTGCTGGTATGATTCCGGACAAAGGTAGAGAAGCTGCACTTGAAAGCTTTGAAGACATCAAAACAATGCTTGCTGGTTCTGATATTGTATTTATCTCTGCTGGTCTAGGTGGTGGTACAGGTACTGGTGCAGCACCTATCATTGCACAAGCTGCAAAGGAAGTGGGAGCACTGACTGTTTCTATCGTAACAAGTCCTTTTAAATTTGAAGGTAGAAAAAGAACAAAGCTTGCAAAA
>NZ_JBFFOH010000079.1:0-11058 GCF_041562805.1 Sulfurovum sp.
ACTACCACATCCTGTTAATGATAATATAACGCCTGCACTTAGCAAAAGCGTTAATGCTTTAACATTTAACTTCATTCATTTTCCTTTTTATTTTACCTTTTGAGACACTTAGTGTCACTCTTTTATATTGATATAAAAATACCAATATCCCCCTATTGTTAAAAAACAAACCATTATAATGCTATCAGTTAAGTGTTAAGTATGTGTTAATAAAATCTAAAGTTATAGTTTAAAATAAATAATAAAATCAATTAATGTGAATAATAGTATCATATAAAGTGATTAAAATAAGATAAAATTTGTGTCAATTTGTCATGTTTTTTAGACTAAACTATAAAGATAGATATACTGTTTTACATCTGTTTATAAAAGGATAATAGTGTGTTTTTACATATAGATATAGATAGCTTCTTCGCTTCTGCTGAGCGTAGTATGAACTCTTCTTTAAAAGGTATACCTATGGCGGTGGGTAGCCGTAGTAACCTGGAGATATTTAATAAAAAACGGACCTATATTAAGCTGATGAATGATAACACCGGAGCTTTTGTCACTCCGGTGTTTTACAGCGATAAAAAGAAAACATTTGAGTCTTATTTTGTAGATGAGACAGAAGGAAGAAAAAAGGTACGGGGTATCGTAACTACTGCGAGTTATGAAGCTAGGGCATGTGGGGTCAAAACCGCTATGCCTATAGCCCAGGCTTTACAACTTTGTCCTCAAATGACTGTAGTACCTTCAAATTATCCGCTGTATCATAAACTCTCTCACCAAATACATGCATTTATGTTGGCACATATCCCTAAAGTAGAACAGTACAGTATAGATGAGTTTTTTGGAGATGTCAGCGGTTGGAAAACTGATGAAGAGGTATATGTTTTTGCAAAAGAGTTACAGGCAAAGATACTTGAGCATTTTGACATACCTGTTTCCATAGGCATCTCAAAAGCAAAATGGATAGCCAAACTTGCAACAGAATCTGCCAAACCTTATGGTGTGTTTGAAGTGAAAGATATCGATGCTTATATAGAAGACATTCCCATTAAAAAATTTCCAGGTATAGGAAAGGGTTTTCAAAAGAGACTAGGGGAGCACTATATCTCTACACTAGGTGATGTAAAACGACATAAAGCGCTTTTTGAATCATGGAAAAAACCCGGCATACAACTCTATGCTCGTGTGACAGGCACAGACCATGAAGGCATATCTGTTCAAGGAGAAAGAAAGTCCATAGGGATCAGCCGTACTTTCGATGCTATCCTTGATACGGATGAGATAAAAAGACGTATTATGATCATGGCGAGGCATATTATTTATATGGTCATGGCTATAGAAGTGAACCCTACAAGTTACTACTTGAAGATAGGGTATGAGTATGGTGTTAAGGCAAAAAAGACACTCACTGTTAACCGGATGTTCTCTGAAACACTTTTTAAATCCATACTTACAAAAATGTATGAAGAGATAGTACTTGTAGACAAAGGAGCCATAAAACTTACCCTCAATGTTTCAAATTTTAGCACGCAACAGAAAAAAACATTTTCACTTATGGATCTTGATGAAGATATGGAGAATCATATATTGAGTAAAGAGATACAAAAACTGAGAGAACGGTTTGGGCTGGATATCATAAAGACAGGGGATGAACTGTAGTTGATAGATGAATACAAGGGAATCTAAGTATAATCAAAATATGAATTACTTAAATATACTATTAAAAATATCTAATTTAAAACTAATAGATAAAGTAATGGTTTCAAACTTATATTCATTATCACAAAGAAGTATTATTGCTACTATATTTCTTTCTACTCTTCTAACATATTATCTCTATCCTATGTTATCTTATTCTATTGTCTTGTGGAATATCATTGTTGTATCTATCTTAGTGATCCGATTATATCTTGCATATGATTTTCAAAAAAATGAACAAAAATATACGATCAAAAAATGGTATAAGGTATTTCTATTTTTTACTTTTCTTACAGCATTTCTTTTTTCACTTCTTGGATCTGTATCTCTATTTTATGTAGATACTGTGCATCAAGTTTTTATTATTGCTGTTATGATCGGGTTTACCTCAGGTGCCATGAGTTCTTTATTCCCTGATATTCGCATATTGGTAGGGTATTTAAGTATTATATTACTACCAGTTATTGCAGTATTACTCGTTTTACCAACGACAATGCACACAGTATTGGCAGTATTGGTGATATTATATTTAATAATACAGAGTATTGTTATTTTAAACTCCTATGAACAGAGTGTTGATCTAGAGAGACAAAAAGAAACAGTTTCCCAAGAACAGTTCAAACTTCATAAAAAAGAAGAAGAGTTGGAGTACTTGTATAAACAGGCACCTATTGGGATCTTTTCTTATGACACCCAATTGAATGTCAAAGATTGTAATCAAGCCTTTTTAGAACTCTTTGGCTTGAAAAAAGAAGAGATCATAGGTCGTAATTTAGCGGATCTTCCAGATAAACGTTCCTTAGATACAATTCAAAATGCCCTTGTCAAAGGTGTCCAAATATATATTGGCCCGTATGTGTCTATAAAAGGTTTTGAATATTGGGTTGAATCTAAATGTTTTCCGATTTTTGATAATGATCAGAATACAGTGGGTGGCATCGGACTTATAGAGAATAAGACAAAAGAACATCAAGCATTAAAAGATCTGGAGCATTTTGCGCTACATGACTCTTTAACAGCTCTTTTAAACAGAAGAGGCCTAAAGGAGTATATGAATAAAATTATGCGATCAAAAAAACATAAAGATTTTTATTCACTTTTTGTTTATCTTGATCTGAATAAATTTAAACATGTGAATGATTCACTGGGACACAAGGTAGGTGATAGACTTTTGATAGCTATAGCTGATCGTTTAAATGTATTTGTAAGTGAAAATTGTATGGTTAGCAGATTTGGTGGTGATGAATTTATTGTAGTATCTCCATTTATCGCACAAAATGTTGTTGATGCGGAAATTCAATCAAAAGTATGTATTGATAAAATTCAAAAAGCGTTTCTCGATCCTTTTATTATTGATGAGATGTCTTTATCTATGAGTACTAGTTTGGGCGTTGTTATTATTGAACCTCGTAGTAGCAATATAGATGAAATCATACGTTATGCGGACATTGCGATGTATCAGGCTAAAAAGAGTTTTAGTGATCATCCTTCTTTTTATGACACAGAGTTAGATAAAGAACGAAAAAGACTTTTTCTTCTACAACATGATCTTGTGGATGCATCGAAGAAGAATGAATTAAAAATTTATTTACAACCTTTAGTTACAATGGAAAAAGACACTCTGTTCGCAGCAGAGTGTCTTTTACGGTGGGAACATCCTGAATTGGGACTTTTATCACCTATTGAATTTATTCCTATGGCTATTGAAACAGGACTTATATCTGATGTTACTTGGTGGGTGATAGATGAAATGTGTCAATATATTGCATCACTAAAGAAAGAGAATCTTTGGAACTTAAATTATATTTCAATTAATGTAAACGCAAAACAGTTATTATTGAATCATTTTGACAAAGAGTTCTTGGGTACACTTGCAAAATATGAGCTTGATACGACAGATATTATGATTGAAATTACAGAAAGATCTATTATTGATAATTTTGAAGATACAAAAGATGTTATCAATGTATTACGTGAGGAAGGTGTCAAGTGTGCTATTGATGATTTTGGAATAGGGTATTCTTCTTTGTCTTATCTTAAAAAACTATCTTTTGACACATTAAAGATAGATATGGAATTTATCAAAGATATTAAGCATAGACCAGACGATATTAGGTTAGTCAAAACTATTTTAGATATTGGTAAACAGTTTAATTATCATATTGTTGTAGAGGGGATCGAGGAAGAGGCACAAAAAGAGTTACTTTTAGCGATAGACAAGGATCTTGTATATCAGGGATATATTTTTAGTAAACCTGTCCCCTCTGAAATGTTTGCGGAGAAGTTTTTAAAATAACTATATAAACCATTTTCTATTATAAGTACTGTCGTAGATATGTTTGCAGATATATAAAGAGTTTAGACATGTACATTGAAGATACGGTAAGATAAATATTCTATGTCTACCTCATAGAATTTAATGTATAATATTCCATGAATTTAAAAATATTGTCTACTAAACTAAAAGAGTTTCAGAATATCGATGAATCTGTAATCACTACATTGTATACACTTTCTAGCAGAAGTCTACTTGTGCTTATTGCATTGGCTGCGTTAACAACTGCGGCTTTATATCCCATACTGCATACTAGTATTATACTTTGGTTTTTGAGCTTAGTAGTATTGACAGGATACAGACTTTATATGGCGTATATTTTTAAACAAAAACCTGAAAAATACTCTATGGTTATATGGTATAAAAACTTTGTCGTGAGTGCCATTGTGACGGCACTTATCTTTTCTACCATTGGTTTTATTTTTATACATCAAGTAGATTATTATTATCAGGTCTATATTATTGCTGTCGTTTTAGGGTTGTCATCAGGTTCTATAGTCTCTTTGTCACCGGATATCCGACTAAATATAGTATATGCAGGTATACTCATGTTCCCGCTTACCCTTACAATGCTATTTCTTTCTGATACTCCTATACATTTAATACTTGCTGTTTCATTAATTTTGTATTTTATAGCACAGGTGACAACCATAGTCAAAATCGATGCGCAGAAAAAAGAATTTGATAATTTACAGTCAGAACATATGCTTTTAGAAAGTTTGTTTAGGAATGCACCCCTTGGCATCTTTACCTATAATAACGACTTAGAAGTATTGGAGTGCAATGAAAAACTGAATAAATTATTTGAGCATGATAAAGAAAAGATCATAGGAATGAATCTTAATCATCTTCCTGATAGTAGGGTATTAGGATCACTACAAAATGCACTTACCCAAGGACCTCAAACTTATGAAGGCCCTTATATATCATTGAATGACAAGCATTTTTGGATCGATGCAAAAGCTTTTTCTTTTTTTGACACGTCTAATAGGGTTTTAGGTGGTGTAGGTATGATAGAAGATAAAACAAAAGAACATGCAGCATTAACAGAGCTTGAATATATGGTTCAGCATGACATGCTTACTGGATTGTTAAATCGTAGAGGTTTTAAAAACTATATAGAAAACCTAGTGAGTCATAAAAAGCATAAAACATGTTTTTCGATACTTTTTTATCTTGATCTGAATCAGTTTAAAAGCGTCAATGACTCCTTGGGGCATGAAGTCGGAGATGATGTTCTTCTTGCTGTATCGAAACGTTTATCAACACTTTTAGGTAAGTCCTGTATGGTAAGTAGATTAGGGGGAGATGAATTTATTATTATCGTACCTCATATCTCAACTGATAGTCACATCGCAGATAAAAAAGCCCGAGAGTTCTCCAAAGCGATAGAAGGTGTATTTTTAGAGCCATTTGTTATAAAAGAAATGCATTTACATATTAAATCAAGTATAGGCATCGTTTTGATGGAACCAGGCTATACGAATACTGAAGAGATCATACGGCATGCGGATCTTTCTATGTATCAAGCTAAAATTGCTAATGATCATATTTCATATTATGATGCATCTTTAGATAAACAACAAAAAGACCTTTTTATTCTTCAGCATGATCTTGCATATGCAATAGAAAAAGATCAGCTGGAACTATTTTATCAACCGATAGTAAGCATAAAAAAAGATAAATTGTATTCGGCTGAAGCACTTATACGGTGGGAACATACTACCAAAGGCTTATTGTCTCCAGAAGACTTTATACCATTGGCGATAAAAGCCGGGTTACTTTCACAAATAACGTGGTGGGTTGTTGATAAAGTATGTCAAGACATAGCTCAGTGGAAAAAAGAGAATCGCTGGAAACTTAAATATGTTTCAATCAATGTGAATGCTCAGCAATTTGTAGAGAATGATTTTCCCGTAAAGTTTCTTAAAAAATTAAATAAGTATGGATTAGAGACTAAAGATATTATGATTGAGATCACAGAGCGATCATTGATCGATAATTTTGACAATACACAACATGTTATTAATGGATTACGGAGTAAAGGAGTGAAATGTGCTATTGATGATTTTGGTATAGGTTATTCATCGCTCTCTTATTTGAAAAAGCTCTCTTTCAATACATTAAAAATAGATAGGGCATTCATAAAAAATATAGAGACTAATCCTAAGGAACTGCATCTTGTTTCAACTATATTAGATATTGGAAGACACTTTAACTATAATATAGTCATAGAAGGTATAGAAGACGCAAATCAAAAAGAGTTACTTCTTAAACTAGATGATAAACTCAGGTATCAAGGTTATCATTTCTCGAAACCTCTTCATGGAGAAGGGTTTAGGCAACGATTTTTAAAATAGCTTACTCAACTTCCTATAGTTCAAAAGAGTATATTTTGGACTATATAACACTAAAGATTTATTTAATCTATTTTCCTATATACTATACTCGTTAGAGTATAGAGATATTTTAAATATTATTTGTTGTGCCAAACTTGTTGTGAAGCAAGGACGGAAAGCCATGGGTCTTAACTTTAAGATCGCCAGGTTACCAGATACTAATGCAAGTGGATGATGTATCATTCTACATTTTTTACTTGTTAAGTCTACAATTTCTATTTAATTCAACCTTATTTTGTTGTGCCAAACTTGTTGTGAAGCAAGGACGGAAAGCCATGGGTCTTAACCTTAAGATCGCCAGGTTACCAAAATGAATTCATATTTCTTTTGAGCAACATCCAATTATAAAAGGATATATATGAAAATTTTTCATAAACTGATAGGGTTAGCACTATCATTAACAATCATGACACTCATCTCAGGATGTGGAGGCGGAGGTGGAACAACATCTTCATCAGCTACTGGAGAAGTTGTTCTGAAGCTTACAGATGCACCCACTGATGATAAAAATGTAAAAGCCGTTTATGTTACTTTCGATGCATTGCGTTATCAATATGCTGACAGTAATGACAGTTGGCAAGATGTGGATCTTAATGAATCAAGAACCATTAATCTCTTAGATCTGCAAGATGGGAATACAACACTTCTAAATCATGTTGAATTACCTGCCGGTGAGATAGCACATGTACGTTTTGTAATCGATACAGACGATTGTTGGATTGATTTTTTCGAAGGGGATATACAACCATTGGAAGTGCCAAGTGGTGACCAAACTGGCTTTAAAGCCATTGGAGGATTTACGATACCAGCTGGTGGAACAGTCAATGTTACGGCTGATTTTGATGTAAGAAAATCTGTAACATCAACTGGTAATGGCATATATAAGCTACGTCCTACTATAAAGATCATTGATAACATTGAAGTTGGTGAGATCAATGGTACGATGACTTTGGATCTAGATGAAAATGTTTCCTCAGTTATTGTTTATGCTTACGAAGATGGAAGCTGGGATGCTAATGAATCAAATGTTACCAATAACTTTGGTAATGCAGTTTTAAGTACGGATGCTACAGATGGAAGTTATATACTACCATGGCTCACTGTTGGAACGTATGATCTTGTAGTTACTTCACAAGATGTTAATGGTACATTTAAAGATATTTTAGGATATATAAATGATGTATTTGTGTTAACAGATGAAACTACGTCACAAGATATTACAGATAGTACATTAGTTGATACGTTGCCTTAGGCTAAACTACTCCCCACTTTTATTAGTGGGGAACTCAAACAATAAATCTTACAAATTTAAAAAACGATCTGCCCATCATGTTGCATACGTTTAATGATGCCTTTTGCCATCTCATGACCTTGATAGGCTGCTTTTCTACACCACTCTATGGCCTTTTCTTTGTCTTCTTCACAACCTAAGCCCATATCATACAAAGCACCTAAGTTAAACTGAGCTTTTGCATTCTCAGCTTGTGCAGCTTTTGAGAAAAGGATAAATGCTTTTTTATAGTCTTGTGGAACTCCACGACCTTCTTTGAACATAGCACCCAAATTGTTGAAGGCATCTATATTTCCTCTCTTGGCGGCTTCTTCGTACCAAAAGGCTGCTTCAGATTCATTTTTCTCGCAACCTTCACCATTCTCAAGCATTAGAGCTACTTCGAATTGTGCTACAGGTACTTCTCTTGTAGCAGCTTCAAGATAGTAATCAAATGCTTTTTTAGTGTTTTGATCGACACCGTACCCTTTAAAATAGAGGAAACCTAGATAGTAGTAAGAGACAGGGTCTTTTTGCTGTTCAAGAGCTGTATAAAGCTCGAAAGCCTTATCATACTCTTTTGCCAGTAATACGTTGTATGCTTCTTGTGCTAGAGGAGTCATTATATACCAAACCCTTCAAGTTCTGCACTTACTTTTGTGATCTTGTTTTGTGCATCTTCCAATGACTGTTTGTTTGTAGCAAGTACTTCAGCTGGTGCATTGGCTACAAATTTTTCGTTGTTTAGCATACCGCTTAGTTTTTGTATCTCTTTTTCAAGTTTTTCTTTTTGACGCGTCAATTTAGAGATGATAGGTGTCATGTCTATCTCGCCAGTTGGAAGGTAAACCTCAAGGTTGTCAGAAACATCTGTGATAGAGTCTGGTACTTTTGTATCTACAAATTCTATGTTTTCCACTTTTGCCAATTTTTGGATGAATGGACGAGCCATATCAGTGTCTATGTTCGTATCTAATTTAATGTAGGCTTTTTCTATCTTGCTATTACCCATGTCGATGACTACTTTTGCACGTCTCAATGCAGTGATAGACTCTTCGATGATCGCAAACATATTTTCAGCTTCTTCGTCTCTTTTGATCTCTTTAGGGAAATTCATGACCATGAGAGACTCACCCTCTTCAAGTGTAGTACCTGAGAGCTTATGGTAAAGGTGATCAGCAATAAACGGCATAAACGGTGAAACCATTTTGAGTGTCTCTTTGAAGATCGCTCCAAGTTCCACAATGCTCTCTCTGTCTGCTTTAGAGTATTCGATACCCCAGTCACAAAATTCGTTCCAAACGAAGTTATAGAGTGTTTTAGCAGACTCATCAAATTTATAAGACTCAATAGAGACACGGATCTTTTCTACTGCAAGGCTCAAACGGCTTTGCATATAACGTCCAAGTGGTGTTTTGACTTCAATATTTTTAAGTTCAGGGAAAGTCTCAACGTTAAGTTGTAGGTAATTTGTTGCATTGTAAAGTTTGTTGGTAAAGTTTCTAAACTGTTCTAGGTTCTTAGCTCCCAGTTTAATATCTCGACCCTGCACAGCCAAGTACGCTAAAGTAAATCTGATAATGTCTGCAGAGTGCTCTTCAACCATATCAAGAGGATCGATTACATTGCCTTTTGATTTAGACATTTTGGCACCGGTTTCATCTCTTACAAGCGCATGCATATAAATGTCTTTAAATGGTAGCTCACCGGTGAAGTGTTCTCCCATCATCATCATACGAGCAACCCAGAAGAACATAATGTCAAAACCAGTAATGAGTAAAGAGTTAGGGTAGAAATCTGCCATATCACTTTCATTGTAAAGTTCAGGGAGTTTTCCATTGTTTCCCCAACCCAAAGGTGACATTGCCCATAAAGCAGACGAGAACCACGTATCGAGCACATCAGGATCTTGTGTCATCTTTTTTGATGCACATTTTGGACAAGCCTCAGGCTCATCTTCTTTATCTGCCCATGTGTGGTCACAGTCATCACAGGTAAATACCGGGATTCTATGTCCCCACCAAAGCTGACGAGAGATACACCAAGGACGAAGTTCATCCATCCATGCTGTGTAAGAGTTTATCCAGTGTGCAGGGTGAAAGTTGTTGTGCTTTTTGGTCTCTTTGATAGAGTTTTCAGCTATCTTTTCACTTAAGAACCATTGTTGAGAGATGAATGGCTCTACGATGTTTTTACATCTGTAACAATGACCTACTTGATGTACATGTTCTTCAATTTTAACGATGTACCCTTCTTCTTCAAGCTTTTTAACAATGACAGGTCTGGCTTCAAGTCTTTCTAATCCTTCAAATTCACCACAATAGTCATTGAGTATTCCTTTTTCATTAAAGACTTTGATAAACTCCAAGTCATGTCTTTTCCCTACAGCGTAGTCATTTTGGTCGTGTGCAGGTGTTACTTTAACTACACCTGTACCAAACTCCATGTCTACATGTGTATCAGTAATGACTTTGATAGTTCTGTCTGTAAGTGGTAAAAGTACTTCTTTACCTACGATATTCGTATAACGACTGTCATCAGGGTGTACCATAATGGCTGTATCTCCGAAGTATGTTTCTGGTCTAGTTGTAGCAACTTCTAGCTGTCCTGAACCATCAGCAAATTTATAGATCATTGTATAAAATTTACCATTTACTTCATCGTGTTCTACTTCGATGTCAGAGAGTGCACCATCATGTGTACACCAGTTTACCATGTAGTTATTTTGTGTAATTTGCCCTTCATTATACAAAGAAACAAAGGCTTCTTTAACTGCTTCTTTCAGTCCTTCATCCATCGTAAAACGCTCACGTTTCCATGCCGGTGTAACACCTAATTTTCTCATTTGGTGAACAATGTTTCCGCCACTTGTCTCTTTTTGGAGCCAAGCACGCTCAAGAAACTTCTCACGTCCTAATGCTTCTTTGGTAGTACCTTCTGCTAAAAGTTGTTTTTCAACGATGTTTTGCGTGGCAATACCTGCATGGTCAGTACCAGGCTGCCAAAGTGTTTTAAACCCATCCATACGCTTATAACGGGTAATGATATCTTGAAGTGTAAAGGTGAGAGCGTGTCCGATATGTAAAGACCCTGTAACATTTGGAGGAGGCATCATAATAGAAAAG
The DNA here is from genome assembly GCF_041562805.1 of Sulfurovum sp. Taxonomy (GTDB): domain Bacteria; phylum Campylobacterota; class Campylobacteria; order Campylobacterales; family Sulfurovaceae; genus Sulfurovum. Next base: position 10,819 of record NZ_JBFFOH010000079.1, read on the forward strand.
TTTTTCCCTTCCTCTTGGATGCTTTTGTTCCCATCAATTTCAAAATACCCACGATCTTCACAGAGTTTATAGTAATTATCTTCTACTTCTTTTGGATTATATGTTGTTTTTTTTTCAGTTGTTTCGCTCATCGGACTATCCTACATGATATTATATTGTCGCGATTATAGCGTAATGGTGCTTTTTGTTTTATGGGTCTATTTAAAAGAGGGGTGTTTTGTTTTTTTTATGCCATTGGAT
>NZ_JBFFOH010000080.1:0-10960 GCF_041562805.1 Sulfurovum sp.
GAAGACCAGTAAGCATTATCGTGAGAAAATCATGGAGCATCTCTTTTTGCCCCGTCTGAATGGTCTGATCTGCATTACTGAGGCGCAGCAGGAACGGTACCAGCAGGTCTTTCCGGAAATGGCGACCTGCTCCTTTCCCCTAGGGACCAAACCCAAGGACAATCCGGCCAGTATTGACACGGTGCGCAGGCGGCGGAAACTCATGTATGTGGGGCATATGCATGGCGAGAAAGGGGTGGACTTTCTTATGCAGGTGGCAACAAGGCTTGCGGATCTTGATGTTAAGATTTCGTTTTGGGGCGGGAAGTCCAAAAAAAATCATATCTTTGAAAAAAGAGCCCAGGATCTAGGTATTACCAATATGGTTGAGTTCGTGTCCTTTCAGCCCCCTGACGTGTTGCAAAAAGCTATTGCCGAACAGGCCAGTATTGGAGTGGTGATGTTGCAGGATACATATTATAATCGCTATCTGACCTGCCCTGTGAAGGCATTGGATTATCTCTCCCATGGTATTCCTGCCATTGGTAGTGATATTCCCTCTGTCCATGAAGTGCTACGGGATGCTGGAACCTATATTCCCCCTGATGATGTGGATGCCTTTGTCGCTGCAGTACAAACCCTCTTGGATGATGCGGATCATTATGCAGCAATGACAACCAGGGTACGGGCACGGGCTCAACAGACTACATGGGCAAAACGAGCAAGTGGTATTGTTGATTTTGTTGAATCTACTTTAACCGCAGGAGATGGGGTTGAGTAAAAGGGCTTGCTCTACGGGAGTAAGGCAATACCCGATTTAAACGAGGCGTATATGTGAGTATAAAGATAATTAGCATTTCATCATGATAGTGTCGCGACTTTGGGCATTGATGGAGTAATTATCACCATGAGCTTGAGCAATGTGTTCGGCGTAATGGTCTTGGTGATCGGGTAAAATTTCTAGGAAATATCCCCATCATTTATTGGCCCAATTTGATCACATTTTTTGATTATCCACCGGATATAAAAAAGGTGATTTATACGACAAATGCAATCGAGTCATTAAGCAGCGTTATCCGTAAGTCTATGAAGACCAGCAATGAATCGGTTTATGATCGAATTCGAAGAGCCGCTGGCTTCTTATGTATGAAAAAGGTAATTACACCGAATTATTTACAGGCTCACAATTTATGTTTGATATCTTACAATTTAAAGAGAAGCCGTTAGTTATATTTTCGCCAGAGGTGTTGGTCTATCTAGGCCTGGTGCTGTTGGGCTACGCCATACCAACGAGTCATACAAATGCTATTGAAAGTGGAGGGTTAATCTTTGTTTTGCTGGGTTGTTTGGGTTTAAAATTGAGTAACCGAGATTTTAAACTCAAAGATAATCCATTGTATCTCCCTTTTGGGTTGTTTTTTGCTGTTATTCTTTTATCCATTCCGTGGAGTTACAATCTCGGTGATTCTCTGAATGCCATACGAGGAGAATTTTTAACTTATACACTCCTTTTTTTTGCTTTATCAGGGTTTTGCCACAAGCGTGAGCATTTATATCGAGTGATGGCGCTTCTTTGTTTAGGGAATGTCTTCGGGGTGCTTCTTTTTGCTTGGCATTTCTATGTTGTTGGTTTTAATCAAAATCAATTTGCTGGTTTGTTAGCGGCAAAGCAGATTTTTAATAATGGGCCAGTAGGGGCGAGTAGTTATTTTATCATGTTTGCAGCAGTTTGTTACGCTGGTTTGTTTTTTCTTCCTGGGAAGAAAAACTTTTTTCTCATTAGCTTATTGTTGGCCTTAAATTTATGTTCTCTCTATTTGTCGTATCAGCGTGCAGGTATTGTGGCCATTGGGGTTGTGCTTTTTATGCCTTTTGTTGTTTGGCGAATGGTGGCAGTTAAAAGATTGTATCTTATGCTCCCTGTTTTATTATGTTTGGTAGTTTTGTTTTTTTTGACGCCGATCCGGGGCAAATTTCAGACCAATAGCTGGCAGGTCATTTTATCAGGAGATTTGGCTACGTTGGATGCCAGAGATCCTCTGCAGGTTCGTGTGTTAATTGCGAATCATTTTTGGCAACCTTTCAAAAAGCATCCCTTTATCGGGTACGGTTATGGGCGTTCAAATCTGCAGAAAATTGATCTTGAAAGTGTAAAACCGCGCCCTGGTGGGCTTACCCATGCTCATAATAGTGTTTTTAACTTTATGTTACAAACAGGTGTGCAGGGATTGGTCGCTTTTCTGTTGTTGCTTTTTATGCAGATTAAGATTTGCCTGAAAGGGATTAAATGTGCTAACAATTACGGGGAGCGTTTTGTCTTTGCGGGTGGCTTGTTTTTGCAGATAGGGTTTTGGGTTAGGATGCTTTTTGATGATGTCTATAACTCCGGGACAGCACTTATGTATTGGATGGTGATGGCTGTAATTGTTGGATTGTTTTCAATACTTAAAGCCGAACAGCATTAATAAAAGTATTTTATGGCAATAGATATACAGGCATATACTCATGTTTAATTGTCCGTATAATTCCAGTTTGCTTGAATAATAAGGGAAAAATCATTTTTTTTGGTGCATACCTCCTGTTGTTTGGGGAATGTGCTGTCTAGAACATATAAAGTTGGAGACAAGAGTTTTTGTTTCTTTGTTCAGATTAGATTAAAGAGAACCATGTCTAATATTTTATATTTAGTCCATAAGAAGCGATTTGATTATTCCTTTGGGATGTATCTTAGCAAGTTTCATCATGTTACGTTTATGACCTCTGATCCGATGGTAGGTCTATTCCTTGACGCGCAGCATGCAGCGCCAGAATATTTATATAAGGTAGAACCAGTTCAACTTAAAAAGAGAAAGGATCCATCTATTCAACAAATTCTTGAACAAACTACTGCTTATAGGTTGTCGACAGATGTGCAGGTGAAAGAGGCACTTTATGCATTATGTGTTGGGTATGTCCAGTTCTTGCGGAAATATTTAGTTAATAATAAAATTAGTATTATTATTACAACTGCTCGGCACTTTTTAGATATATCTTGTATTACCGCCGTTGCAAATGAGCTCAAGCTGCCGGTATGTTATCTTTCCAGTGGTTTTTTCCGAAGAGCCTCGTGTGGGCTGTCATTTGAACCCCCAAAACCTGATAACCCTGAGGTCTGGGGTAAACGCCACCGTAATGAGGAAGATAGACTAGTTATTCCGGTTCGTTCTGTTCCTGAAGTTACGTTTGATCTCGTCTCAATAAAGAAAACGAATCCTTTTCTTACTCTCTGGCAGAACGCCAGATATCAGCGTAATCCTTTTTGGCAGTCAAGGCATCCGGATTCAACTCCTACCGACTCCCTGTTGAATCACCTGAAGAAGCAATTATTGAAAGCCGTCGGATATGATTTGCCTGGCCAGTCATCGACTGCTTTGCCAGAGGAATTTGTTTTCTTACCCTTACAGGGAAATGAGGTTTTTGAAAGAATGGGATATCCTATGGGTCTCTCAGGTATGGAACAGTTGACAACTTATGTTGCCTTGGGGTTGCAGGCGGCCAATGAATATAGAGATTCAACGTTAAAACTTGTGGTGAAAGAGCATCCGGCAGAACCTGGTATTATTAGTACGGAGTTTAAGAGGCAGCATCCAAATATTCTTTTTCTGCGTAAATATCCTATTGGTGAACTTCTCGATAAGGCTAAGCTTGTTGTTACCTTTAGCTCGTTGGCTGGATTTGAGGCTTTACAGAGGTATAAGCCTGTGATCACTTTTGCCCCATGTTTCTATACGTTACCGCAGTTAGTCTATTGTTGTGATGATCTTGATTCACTATCGATCTTAATAAATGATGCTCTGGGTAAAGGATGTGATCAACAGGCTGTTGATGCTTTTGTTCTTTTTGTGAAGACCCACTTTGAGGTGCCCTGTCTCGGTTTTAATAGGTCAAATCCAACGATAGCGATGTTTCGAAAAATACATGGTCGAATTGAAGGTCTTCTTGATTACGCTCAGTCTTATGACGTTTACCCTGCCTCATGGGCATCGCATGGGGAGGATTGTTCATGAATGTTTTCTATTATTCTCTATGATTTTACAAAGATTATTACCTTCCAGAGAGGGGGTGTTGGTTCAATTACCGGCCTGGATTGAGGGAGCATTGTGATTGGCCGTAAACAGATAAAAGGTTTTTTGAGTGATAGGCTCAATGCAGACCTAAGAAGTATTCTTGTGCGTGACCCTCTCTTGCTTTTTAATAACAGTGTCATAGACTTTAAACTCGAGAAACGAGGTAGGGTTTCTTTGGTGGAGCTACAGGGCCACCAGTATATTGTGAAACATTATTATGTCAAAAGTTGGTTGTTTTGGTTTAGGCGAGCTTTTCTCTCATCTCTCGCTCTTAAGGTGCAGTCTCAGGTGGCAATATTACAACAGAATGATTTTTCAACGCCTCTTTTACTTGCAGCAGTGGATAATGGTCGCGGTTTAGATTATCAGGGTACAACCTGTGTGTATGAGTATGTAAAGCCAGATAAGGATCTTGGTCAATTGCAGGATGATTTTGCTGACTTTACCAAGCGGGCTATTATTTTAAATTCTATTATTCCTCTTTTAGCTAGGATGCATAAGTCTGGAATTTATCATGGAGATGCAAAAATAAGTAATTTTTTATGGGTTGAGCATTCTTCAAAAGTTGATATCTCTATTATAGACCTGAATGATTGTCGGTTGATGGCAAAAATTTCGAATAAACAGAGAATTTATGATTTAACAACTCTTATTTTTTCATTAGCTTGGTGGCGGAATGATTCGAACTTTGTTTTTGAATGTTTAAATATTTATTTACAGCTTGATTCGTCTTGGTGTCATGATAAAGAGGCTGTTCTGGATGATATAACGGAACGTGTAGTAAAAAAACTTGCCCACCGTAGAAATCGACAAGAAAGATGATTGATTCGAAAAATGACATAGGAATAGTATTAACCTTAATGCCAGATTGTCATATTGGCAATCTGGTGGTGTCGCTTCCAGCGCTGGTTGCCCTGCGGGATCATTATCAAAATATTCCCCATTATTTTATCATCGATTCGGCATTTAAAGAGATTGTCGAAACCCTTATTGACCCTAAATATACACTTTTCTATCCACGTCGGGCGATACGCCAGGGTAATATTTTTAAGCGAGCCTGGATTTATGTGCAGTTCATGCGTCGCGTGCAAAAGTTGAATCCCGATCTTGTTATTGATCTTGAGGGTGGGGCAACATCAGCAACTATCGCTAAGATTTGTGGGGCAAAGATTCGTCTATCAAAAAAATATCCCGGGCGACCTTCGGTGTACACCCACAAGGCTGAGATGCCTGAGGGTAAACATAAAGTCTTTGATTATAATGCCATTGCTGCAGCCACAGGCGCTTCGGTTTCTGATGAAATGTTTCGATTTTTTCCTGATTCACATAAAAAAGAGAAAGTTGATTTTCTTTTGAAACAGGCAGGAGTTGATTTTGCAAAGCCTTTGGTGGTCATTCATCCAGGAGCTGGACGATTACAAAAATTGTGGACGATTTCAGGCTTTGTTGAGGTGGTTGATTGGCTGACTTTGCAAGGCTGTCAGGTTGTTTTTGTTGGAGGGCCTGCCGAGGTGGAACGTGCTGAAGAGGTGATCGCAAATCTTGCCCGGCCTGTCTTTAGTTTTGCTGGTAAACTTTCTTTAGGAGAGCTTTTGCCTCTTCTTGAAAGAAGTACGGTGTTTTTGGGAAATGACAGTGGCCCAATGCATATGGCGGCTGCCATGGGGATACCGGTTGTTGCCATGTTTTCCTATGCCGATGATCTTGAGTGGGGGCCAAGGAGTGAACATTTTGTCGTTCTTCGCGGGCAGGATGTGTGTGTGCCATGTGTCAAGAAAAAATGCACCGATCCGCGCTGCATTAATACCTTGTCACCTGGCCTGGTTAAAGGTGCTTTAGGTTCCTTTCTTGGAGGGAATCATTAGGTTAGGTCTCTCTCTGGGCTGGGTCGTTCACTCGTTACCCTTTCTCATTGCACTGTGTACTGAGATGAGGGGTTGGGTTCGCTGTTTGTCGTATGTGAGGATATATGGCTTGCAAGCGTAATCCGCTTCTCATTTTCAAGCGCAGATAAATTACGCGGGGTGGGGTGTAGCTCTACATCATCCGAGAATTTAACTATTTTTAGAATGAACCGGTTCGTGAACCTTGTTTTTCTCAAGGACCACAATGGAGTCGTGGATATGAATGCCAGAGCAGTCTTTGCTGATGACAGCCTGTTTCAATCCTTTTGTATGGTACCAGTGGTGCATATCGTCCACCAAATCCATTAAAAATCTGAAGAAATTTATCTTGGCTCGATACCCTCCACCGAAGCGTTTCCAGTAGGCGGCATGTAAGTCTTCTATCATGTATATTCCTCCATAACTCAAATGTGGAAATAGAAATTTTAATGTAGCAGGAATATGTTCCATATGATGACTACCATCGTCCAAAACTATATCTACACCACCCATCTCCCTAACGACCGACTCCAAAAATATTTTGTCAGTTTGAGAACCTATTCTAACTTGCCCAGCCAGACCATTAAATTTTTCGCAATCGGGATTGATGTCAATACCGAAAATAATAGCATCATCTCCAAAGTATTTCCTCCACATCTGAAGACTGCCGCCTTTACTTACGCCAATCTCAAGGAATCTTATCTTTCGCCCTCGAAAAGATGAGAAATAACGATCGTATAGAGGGATATAGTGGTGCCACTTGTGAACAATAACATCTTTATTAGTGGCAAAAAACTCAAGCAAGTCGCTGTCATGACCATATTTTCCCTGTATGTCCTTCTTAACATCAGAATCTTCATTAAAGTTGAACTTAAATTTTTTGGTACTTTCTGGCTTATATCGACTCCTATCACGCTCCATAAAAACATTTGGAACCAATATCTTTATAATTTCTTTAAGTTTCATCAATAGATCCCTGTTAAATTGACGGCACGAGCCGTGTTGTTCGTTGCGAGGCCTAAATATAGCACTTATACATTGCTGGCTAATCGGTTATGTGCTCGTGCCACATATCCCAATCGAGCCCGTACTGCGTAATATTTTTTGAGTCTCTACCTCTTAACTTATGATGGCGTACATCTTATATTACTGTCTTAAAATAGTGCCCACTATAGACTTCCCTGTCTATTTTTTTCAGAAATCAGGCCCAGTAGTTTTGTGGTGGTCTTGTTAAAATAAATATTGAAGTTGTTTTCATACATCATCATCTAACTGTTTTCTTGAAATAACGTTGAAAAAATATGTGTGCTGTAGCACGTGTAAATATCCTTCAATTGGTTGCAATCTTTCTTGGTTTCCTCTGAAGATACTTTTACAAGTTGGATCTTCAACTATGTCCCATGATTTTCTAAATTTTGAGCAGATAATCCAGATCCTGTAACATTTTTTTACAGCCAGATTGAATGGAATATCCATGTCGGCAATGTAACCGGCCAGCCTCACCCATTTTGTTTTGTAACTGGGGATTGCCAGCAAGAAAAGTTATAGCCTCCTGCCAATCTTGATCCGTGTCTGCCAGTATTCCGGTAATGCCATCTTGGACAATTTCAGTTTGGACACTAACGGGTGAAGCAATCACAGGTAACCCTGCGGCCATATATTGCAGGCTTTTAAGGCCACATTTGCCCCGGGTAAATGCAGTGTCCGGTAATGGTGCAATGCCGATATGGGCATTAGCCAGTTCACGGCCCTCGTTTTCTTCAGACCACTGTACTGGTATAACCTGTAAATTCTGGCTATGTAGGGTGAAATCAGCAATGATTTTAAGTCTTAAGTTTGGGATTGCTTTTGCTGCCTGTTCCAGTGCTGGCATAATATTTTCGAGCCATGGGCGGGATGAACTCCCGCCTATCCATACAAGGTCAACAGAGTCCTTGGGCTTTTGTTCATCTAAAATATATTTTTCACACTCAAGGGTGGTTTGAATCAGACATTGATGTTTTGCATAAGGTTCAGCTGTTTTCATGAGCTCGTCATTCCCAGCCCATACGGCATCGCACAAAGAAATCATTTTTTGATATTGGCTTAGAATTTTTGGGTGTGCGGACCCATCATCCCGAACATATATGGCATCATCATGGTCAAAGACCAAGTGTTTGGATACGCGACGTAATAACCAGCGAAAGAAGGGTTTAAAGGGTTTCCTTAATATGATAACGATATCCGCGTTGCGGGCCTGGTTCAGGGCAAAGAGATAGCTTGTGAGGCTTTTGGCAACTTTGCACTCTTCAGGTGTCCAGCCCGCCTGTCGTAAGCAGTCAAAATAATGCAATGCTCGATATCTGGTGGAGGCAGCATGCTGTCCTTTATGTAAAAATAAAATTTTAGGCATTGGTCTGTAAAGGTTATGTCACTCCGCCAACTGTTTAAGTGGTTGATGGTTGAAGTTTGGGTCGAGCCGTAATCACGTTGTGTTATAATAGTGATGTGAAAAGCTTAGTAACAGCAGGGTCATTTTGCCAGACCCTTATAAACCGTTTCTTGTCACGTGAGTGGCGATACTTAAAGAGACTCTGGCTGCGAAATTGCCGCATATAGTCTAAGTCCGTTAATATAGGTTTGTTGTCACTAATCAAAATATTGGTTCCCTTCATGTCTCCATGGGAAATTTTATATTTTTTTAAGAGTGAGAACAATTCTATAATGTTCTGGGCCACAGGGAATAAGGGGATTTTATGCTGGTGAGGTTCCTTAAAAAAAGAGGAGCAATTTATGGCCTCAACATATTCACTTATAAAATATGTCTGCCGTTTTAAAGGACCTATTCTTTTTTCCACCAGAGCAACCGGACATGGTGTTCCTATACCACATGTCTTCAATATGTGGGCATTCCTCCAAGAATTCTCTGCGTTACTATATCGCACCAGACGTTTTAAACCCTGCCAGCCTCCCTTAATATTGTAACGCTTAACAACAAGTTTGTGCTCTCCAGTAGTTGTGCGCCAGACGGTACTGGTGTCACCGTCTTTTAGTATTTCGGTATCGGGATCATTTAAACTTAGATCCGGATCTGAAAATAAATTATCAAGTTCACAACAGGCATATTTAGGGTCATAAATCACCCTTGATCTGAAGGTTTTTCTGCTTTGATATTGTCGAAACGTGTTACTCATTATTGTAGTTTAAAAGTTTCCGGTTGAAGTGGTCTGAAAAATGATAAAAATAAAAACTCATTTCTGATCGTTGAAGAGGGCGGTTCTGGCATCAAAATCAATATGAATTCCCAACATCGACAGTTGTTTTCTGAAAAAATAAATGAAACAAGCGGCTGTTGAACTCTTTTACAGAAAACTCTTCATCTCCAATCTAAATTGCAATAACATTTTTACTATTATACAACCAGCCCAAAAGAGTCCCCTCTTGGGCTTCTGTCCTGGCTTTAGGGTAAGGACCGTCAGGTCACAGGCAAATGATTTGCCGTGTAACAGTCTATCGGCAGAGGAGCCATTTTTTGACAGCCCGTCGGAAAAGATGAAAAGTACCCTTGATTGTGAAATATTGTTCGCTCATCTCCAGGTAGGTGTCTGGATGAACAATAGCTAGAGGGGCAGGGCTGGAGTCTGGTAGGTTTAGTGCAGGGATTTGTTCTTTGTTCACAAAGAGAAAAATATTTTGTCTGTACCAGACCGGTATTTTGGAATCATCCCAAATTTTACCTCTAATGACATCAAAGAGTATGAATCCCTTTTTAGCGAATATCTCTTTCCAATACTCTGGCCACTGACAATTGATATGACTTTTGCCTACCTGATACGGGATGGCAGCAGAGAAAAGTATCATATCAGATAATTGGGTCAGGGAGTCGACAAAGGTACTGGCCTTGTCAGCTGGTAAATGTTCTGCAACTTCGAGGGATATCGCTAAATCATAACGTTCCGCCAGGTTTATCTTCTCATCAAGATTTTTTTCAAGAAAATTTTCTTTAGGAATAACAAGATGTTCTTGGCTGACCCAACTGCCATCAACGCCCTGGATACGTTTGATACCTTTTTGTTGTAGAACTGAAAGCCAGGTTCCGACACCGCATCCAAGGTCGATGGCAGAGGTTACTTCTGGCAGTATCTGCAGTGCACAGGATAGTATCTTCTCGGCAGAATAATTGGTTCTTAGATGCCTTTTTCGGTAAAAGCGTTCATTGTAGATCTGCATTGTCCGGTCCTTATTTTAGATGAGGTATTGTAATTCCATGGGAGTATCTTTTATATGCATCCATTATTCAAAACGTCCTATGCTGAGATGGTGAATAGAATTTCAGGTATAGTAATAGTTTTTTGAGTAGTTGTAGATATAAAAATATTATTATGAGCATTGAAGATGGAGCGCACCTATTCTGAAGATGTTGGTCACATCTGATACTATAGAGTTGGTGATGGGGCCCCTTGCCCGGCCTGCCTTGATTTTTGCCTCTAAGCTCTCTCGAGGCGAACTCTTTCCCCTGTTGGTACAGAGAGTACGGTGTTTCTCGGCAATGAGCGTGGGCCAAGGCATATGGCTGCCGCCATGGGTACACTGGTGGCGTACACGCCATGTATCAAGAAAAAATGTGCACACACACGCTGTATTAAGAGTATGTCCCCTCTCTTGGGTAAGGCGCTTGCTTCAGTCCTGGGCAGGGCATGCTGAGTTTTGCCTGTAACGGCGGGTTGGAGCGACACCATATTCATGTTGGACCTTGTATAATCTGCGGGAAATGGGCCAAGTGTCTGCTTGCTCATCAATTCCCCGAGCCTATTGTTGCTCTTCGGAGTTGTGAATTGTATCTAAGTTCTTTGCTTGGTCACAGTGCAAGTTAAAATAATAAAAAATCAAATCTGAATGAAATCAGATTGTTCCATGGCTACAGGGTTAAATTTGTTTTTTTATGATTGTATCCTTCTTCCCGGTGGTTATAATTTATCTTTGATATACTGAATGGAATCGTCAAGAAAAAGC
>NZ_JBFFOH010000081.1:0-10791 GCF_041562805.1 Sulfurovum sp.
AGTGCTACGACTGCTTCTTCCGGAGAAGTTGCAGTGGTCTTAAATTTTATAGGCAGGCCTTTTTCATCACGTACAGAAATGTAATATGCAGTTGTTTTTTTATCATGATCAGAGCCTTTGTAGTACTCATAAATACCTTTAAACTTCTTCTGCTTCATTTTACGTAATGGCATATTGACTCCTTATTACTACTTTTATAACTACAATTATACAATAATATGAGTAAAAATGTAATTAGATGAATAGAAATATTATGCTATAGTATCCGTATTTATGGGACCTGAGTAGACTTGCTATAATATAGAATGAGAGAAATGTTCTCTTAATAGGTCATCTTTTTAATGATCTGCACTCATCTATGAAAGATGGGTGCAGTCACTTACCTACGTAAACTCTCTTACGCAAACTTCGAAATCTAAGTACAATGAATCAAAATTTTTTACAACATCTTGACATTTTTATCCTACGGTCACATCATTTTAATAATGGAACTACAAATGAAGTGTATCAGCGATCATAAATACTTTAACAAATAAAAACATTTATTACTACATGAAGATATATTGTCCAATAGGACCACAGTTTTGTCAATCATGCCAACCGCACTTGTACTAAGAGATTATTTGATATAATAAATATTATAGCTTATGCAATAAACTAAAATAAAAGAGTAGGTAATTATGTGGTGGATAATAGCAGGTATAGCAAGTATAGTGGTGATTTTTCTTTTTCTTTATGTGAAAAGCATAAGAGATGATATTAAACATAAGGAATGGCGCGAAAGAATAGATGAAAGAATTAACAATGGTGAGTATTGGGAAGGTATGGATTCTTGGATGTTGGAACATTCACTGGGTAAACCAAATAACATAGAAGTTAAAGATGAGAAAGAATTTAAGAGTGAAGTTTGGGAATATGATAATGGTCTTAAATTCACGCTTAAAGGTGAATTGGTTGTTGGCTGGGAGAGTTCATAACCCTATATTGTTTCTTACAATCTGATTCATCTTATATTTCAATCCAGATAGGCTTTTCAAGGATGTAGCTATAACTATAGAGTAGATGTAAAATAACGATAGATCTGGAATAGTATTGTTACAGATATCCCTGCAATTTTATCAACATACTGTAAACCAATACCTCTCTTTGCGTAGCAGGTGCTTTTTTGATGAGTATCTCACTCTCCAACAAATGTTCAAATATCTTAAGCAGTGCAGCTGATTTTACACGTAAGGCTAACTGTGCTTTTTGTTCTTCTATCTGCTTGGGTAGCTTGTACCCAAGGATAGCGGCTGAATCTACGTGACCATTGAGCTTGATGTAGGCGTGGAAGAGGAAGATCTGATTGACAAAATATTGTGTTGAGCGAAGTAAAGATGCTTCATCTTCACCTAGATCAAGCAGTTTTGTAATGGTTGCCGTAATAGGCTTTTTATTAAATAGGTCTATGAGTAACTGTTCTGTTGCCAAGGGGGCAGTTGAGTAGACAAGTCTATCGATATCTTTACTGGTGACTTTCATGCGCAGGATGGCAAGTTTATCGAGTTCATTCGCACAGAGTGCCAAGTTGTTATTGAGTATAAGCATGAGATGCTGTAGGGCATAATGGTCAATGTCAAGCTGTATCTGCTGTGCTTTTTGCTGTAGCATGGCTATACCGTCACGAATATTCGGTTCGAAAAACCGTACCCATACACCACCCTTTTTTTCAGTAAAAGCAGATTGCATACTTTTTGCATCTTTTGGGGCACCTGAGTAACTGTAGAGCAAGTAGTTGTCTTCATTTTTGTTTGCAAGTTGGATAAGGACATCCAGTTCTTTTTTGGGTATCTTTTTATCGTGTTTAACCACTACAAGGTTTGTCCCGCCAAACAGAGAAGTTTGGGAAAGAAAATTCTTTGCCTGTTCAAAGTTCCATTCATCGTGGTAGAGACTGAGCATACTCTCTTTGGCATCTGTTTTTTTGATATAGTTATCAATGTAGAAGTCTACGAGGTAGTCATTTTCACCATAAAATAAAACTGCTTTTGGAAGTGCCTGTTTAAGTTTTTGGTCAAATTCTCTTTGGTACATTAGGCTAACTCCATCTCTTCTTTGCTCAACTTTTCAACAAGTTCAACCATAATAACAGCTTGTGCGATGTTCACTTCGCTTATCTTCACTTTAACTCTATCAAAAAGCATAACACCATCACCTTTAAGATGTACAGTGACTCCTTCGATATCACCTTGAAGTACAGCTTTGGCACTTTCATCTGCTTCAATGATCTCTGCTTCAAAGACATCACCTAAACGCTCTGCTGCCCAGCGTGCAAACTTACGGTCTCTAAAATCCCATTCTGCTTTGGTAGCCTCTCGTTCAAGTTCAGATACCCTTGCACAAAGTGGTTCGATGTTTCGTAACAGGTAACTTGCCTCTTCTTCATCTTCCCGTAATTGCGTTTTGATGAGACGATGCAGTATGAGGTCGGAGTATCTACGTATCGGGGAGGTAAAGTGACTATAGTGACTAAAGCCCAGTCCAAAGTGCCCGACATTATGTGCTGCGTAACTTGCACGCCGTAAGGATTTGATGACCATAGAGTCCACTTCTGATGCAAGACCCATTTTTTCTGCTTCTTTCTGGATGGCACGTATGAGAGAAGGAGAATCTTCATACTCTTCAACATAAAGTCCGATCGCAGCTAACTCGGCCAATAAAGCTTCGATCTTGGCAAGTTGAGGCGGTTCATGTATACGGAAGATACTGTCACCTTCTCCAGTAAACCGTTTAGCAGAAGCCTGGTTGGCCAGGAGCATACACTCTTCTATCAGTGAGTGAGAAGGAGTGCCGGTTTCTATTTGCGTATCTATAAGCATATGGTTCGCATCAATACTGAGTTTGGTCTCTTCACTTCTAAAGTCAAATCCCTGTTTGAGTCTTTCATCATGTAGTCTCACTGTTATTTTTTGTAGAGGGAGTAACCATGTTAAGATTTCAGCTACTGTACCAGTGATATCTGTAATAGGATTTTCCAATATATTGTCTATGTTCTCATAGTTAAAACGGTGCTTTGAATGAATGATAGCCTCAAAGAACTCTTCTTCTAAAGGTTTTAGTGTTGTTCTGTCTAATGCAATCTTTGCCACAAATGCAAGTCTGTCTACTTTGGGTTTGAGTGAACAGATATTTTCACTGAGTTCTCGTGGAAGCATAGGAAAAGACTTGTGTGGCAGGTAGGTGGTAAAACCTCTCTTTTTTGCTTCTTTGTCTATGTTTGTAAAGAAGGGTACGTAGTGACTGACATCTGCGATGGCAACATACAGTGTATAGGCTTCTATATCAAAATAGATAGCATCATCAAAATCTTTTGCTGTGACCGGGTCGATCGTACAGAAATCAAGATGTGTAAGATCTACACGGTCCGGATGTTCCTCTTTCGTGACTTCCAGTTCAACATCCAGTGCATCTGTGACACATTCAGGAGGGAAGGCATCTTCACGTTCATACAGGGCAAGTGAGATCTTTTCATCGACTTTAGGATCATCGAGGGTTCCCATCACTTCCAAGACTTTATCATCATCTACATCTACTTTCAGTACGGTACCCAGTTTAAATGCTTTTAAGTCCATACCATCCATCACGGCATGTGTAGGTTCTCCTGTACGGATGTTGAGTATAAGGAAATTATCTCGTTCATCTCTGTGTGTATAGGCGATGGTAAAGAGGTGGGCTTTTGTGATGACAAGTTGTACTTTGCCGCTGGCACGACCACGTCTGGCGATGATCCGTTTAGCTACGACAACATCTCCATGTTTTGCACCCCAAAGATGATCAGGTTCTATCAGAAGGTCACGCTGCTCTTTGAACTCTGCTTCAACGTAGCCTTTACCATCTTTACCTATATAGAGTCTACCTACACGATAGAGAGAGCCCAGTTTCCAGAGTCCGTCTACTTCTTCTATAGCACCTAATTGTTGCAGTGCTTGAAAACTGTTCTGGTCTTCTTGTTCGATGTCTGAACTCAGACATCCATGCATAAGTTGTATGGCAAATGGGGACATGGTTAAAGGCTCTCTTCAATGGTATTTACAGTAAACAATTGTGTTGTTTTCATTAAGAGTAATTATATTACTTTAACGCTTCAAGTCTCTCTATTCTTTGCTCCGTACTTGGGTGTGTACTGAAGAGTTGTTTCAGTGACATATCTTTACCGCTAAAAGGGTTGATAATGAACATATGCGCTGTTTGCGGGTCTGCATCGTGCATCACAGTTCCTCTGGCATAGTTGTCAAGTTTAGCCAAGGCACTTTGTAGCCATTCAGGATGACCTGTCATTTCTGCCGCACCGGCATCTGCCATAAACTCACGGTTTCTACTCACTGTCATTTGTATGATACTTGCTGCCAGTGGCATGATAAACATCAGTGCCAGTGTCACTAGAAGATTAGGTCTGTCTCTTCCTCCACCAAAAAACATACCAAATTGGGCAAGCATGGCAATGGCTCCAGCGATAGTCGCCGTGACTGTACCGATGAGCATATCGTAGTGTTTGATATGACTTAGTTCATGGGCGATCACAGCTTCTACTTCTTCTTCTGTCATCAAATTCAAGAGTCCCTCAGTTACAGCCACGGCTGCATTTTCATAGTTTCTGCCTGTAGCAAATGCATTGGGTTGTGCTTCAGGTATGATGTAGAGTGCAGGCATCGGCAGGTTTGCACGATGGGTAAGTCTTTCTACGATCTCATAGAGTCCTGTAGCACTGTTATGGTCTACAGGTATGGCATGGTAATGTTTCAACACTTGGGTGTCACTATAGTAATATGCATAAAAGTTCATTCCAGCTGCAGCGACAAAAGCTATGACCATCCCGGTCTGTCCGGCTATCATACCGCCAAACCAGATAAAAAGCAGAGTAAGCCCAGTCATGAGCGCATACGTTTTAAATTGTTCCATTGTATTCTATCCTTAAGTAGGTATTTTTATTTTAATATACCATATAGGTGCAAACCGAAAGTAAATCATACAATACGTTATAATAATAATATGAGAAGAATTATATTAACAACACTTCTATTAAGCATAAGTCTTTTTGCTGAATACAAATCGAACATTTCACACATCACACCTCAGATCAAAAAACGTATGATAGAAGGTAATTCATGGAGAAAAGGCTGTCCGGTTTCTTTAGAAGATCTACGTTACCTTCGTGTGAAACATATCGATTTTAGTGGTGAAGAGAGGATGGGTGAGATTATTGTCCACAAAGATGTGTCTGTTGAGGTGACAGAGATCTTTAAAGCACTTTATAAGACAAACTATCCCATAAATAAAATGAGATTGGTGAGTGACTATAAGGGCAGTGACTGGCAAAGCATCGAAGCAGACAATACTTCTGCATTCAATTGCCGAAAAGCTACAGGAAGTAAGAAATTTTCAAAGCATAGCTACGGCAAAGCCATAGATATTAATCCTATAGAAAACCCGTATATTTTCAGAAGTGGAAAGAGCAGTCATAAGGCTTCTAAACCCTACTTAAAACGTAAACATACTAGTGAAAATACGTTACAAAGGGCTATGCTTTTACCATATGATAAAGCCACTAAAATATTTAAAAAGTATGGTTGGAAGTGGGGCGGTGACTGGAGTGGAGTAAAAGACTATCAACACTTTTCGAAGTAAAGACGGCATTTTGATTATAAAATATATTAGATTATAAAGTTTCTGTACAGTTGTGTGAAATTTAATATCTCTTCACATTTCTTTCACAGTGTTATGGCATAATACATTCTTATGAAAACTATAAGATGCTTAAAATTGATAAGTTGGAGACAACTTATTACTTTTAAAGTTGAATGAATAGAAGGAAATGCAATGAGTATGTATATATGTAAAAATATCGCAGCCAACAGAAAGCAAGATGCCTCTTCGGATGAAGAGGCTTCATGGTCATGAAAAGCATAAAAGGAGTTTTCGTGAAGTTATTTACACTGGCCCTATTGTTTGTTCTTTCTACCGCTTCCCTATCCGCTTTTTCTTTTAACGGATGGCATTCGGGAATGACGCTGGAGAATGTAGAGGAAGTAAACCGTCTTGAATACAACAAGAAATTTAAAAGTTCCACATGTAGCGATGCTTGTAGGGATATTTATTTTACAGAAAATATTCTTGGAGCAGACGCCAAGATCACGCTTCATTTTACATTAAACGGTAAAATGCTTTACAAAATAGAAGTGCTTTGGGGTTCTGGTGTCAAAGAAGAGGATATGCAAAGATTTACCGATGACCTAACTAGATTTTTAGACAGAGAGTATGGTGAAATTCAAGTAGGTATCCGTCCAAACTATAATGGATACGAGACGTTCAAAGAAAAAAAATGGCAACCTGAACCAAACACTGAGATTGTTGCAAGGAGAGGACTTTCTTCTTTGACACTTATTCTTTCGGACATAGAGCTTGAGGGTAACCATAATTTTGAAATGTCTCAACTTCTAAAAGAGAAGAAGAAATAATAAGACTTTTCAAAGCCATTTTTGTAACAACCTGATTAGTATCTTTACTTTGGGCTTTACGATAGTTTGTGATGCCTGAATGTCAAGATTTACTACATATATAAAAACCTTATAAAATTATAATGTGTTTGTTACGTCAAAAATAATAAAGTGCAATAAGATGAAGAGAGATTTTTTTCTTCTTGCTAAAATGATATAAAAGAGAAAAAATGCAAACCATACAATATGAAAGCCAAACAATAACTCCATCAAAAGTTATCTGCGTTGGCAGAAACTATGTAGAACATATTCATGAATTAAACAATGAAATTCCTTCTTCCATGGTACTTTTTAATAAACCTAATTCTGCAATAACCAATACACTTTATTTTATTCAGGAAGACTGCCGTTTTGAGGGTGAGATCTGTTTTTTGATTAAAGATAACAAAATAGACGGCATCGGATTTGGATTAGATTTGACAAAGGCTGGCCTTCAAAACAGGATGAAAGAAAAAGGTTTACCATGGGAGCGAGCTAAAGCCTTTGATAAATCAGCAGTGTTCAGTAAGTTTGTGCAATGTAAAGGAAATATGGACACATTGGAAATGAAACTTTTTATCAATGGCGTATTGACACAACATGCAAGTTATAGTTTAATGATCTATAAGCCACAAAACATTGTGAGTGAAATAGCCTCATTTATGACTTTTGAAGATGGTGATGTAATTATGAGCGGGACACCAAAAGGTGTTGCAAACTATGCCAGGGATGATCTCTTTTTAGCTGTTATTTATTTGGATGGGAAGATAATCTTAAATGAGGAATTTATTGTAAAGTAAAACCTTATAAAATATATAACTTTATGCGATCAGCTTTTGTATTGGTCTGAAATAAGCTATATAATGCTGTATACTGTGTAAATCAAAAAAAGAAGGAAAGTCAGTGAACGAAGATGTAAATAAATATGTGGATATGGCCATTCAATATGGTGCAGAGTATGGTGTAAGAATTATTGGTGCAATTGCCATTTTTATTATTGGAAAATGGGTAGCAAAAAAACTTTCTGGTCTTATCAAAAAAGTGATGGAACGTGGGGAAATTGATCCAACATTAAGTGCATTTATAGCAAGTATCATTGATATACTTCTTATGGTTGTAGTGGTTTTGGCTGCAATCAAGAATTTAGGTATCGATACCACATCGTTTATAGCTATATTGGGTGCTGCCGGTTTGGCTATAGGTTTGGCACTACAGGGTACCTTTGGAAACATTGGTTCTGGTGTAATACTTATACTCTTCCGTCCTTTTGAAGTGGGTAACTTCGTTTCAGTAGCAGGGGAAAGTGGTACTGTTGAGGCAATTACACTTTTTAACACAACACTTTTAACACCAGATAATAAGGTTATCTTAATTCCAAACAGTGCTGTTGCTTCTGGTAATATTACTAACTTTTCTAAAAAAGAAGAACGTCGTGTAGATTTTGTCTTTGGTATCGGTTATGATGATGATCTGAAGTTGGCCAAAGCAACCCTTCAAGAGATCGTCGATGCTGATGCACGTATATTGAAGGATCCTGCATCTTTTATAGGTGTAGGTGAACTTGCAGACAGTTCAGTGAACTTTACAGTACGTGTGTGGGTGAAAGCTTCAGATTATTGGGGTGTTCATTTTGACACAACTGAAAAAGTGAAGCTAACATTTGATGAAAAAGGTATCTCTATTCCTTATCCTCAAATGGATGTTCATACAGATGTGGTGAAAGTGAAAGCTTAAATTTATTACGTTATAGAGAAAAAATATTCATGTTAAAAACCTTATAAAATATTTATTTTATAAGGTTTTTATTTAAAGAATCATCCGTCGACTAGTAGAGGGTTTACTTCTTAAATACATTCCCCAACATACCTTTAATAGCACCCTGTAAATCCGCAGGGTAGATGACAAATTTTGAGTTATCACTTTGGCTGATCTTTTCGAGTGAATTAATATATCTGTCTCCAAGTAAGAACATCGCAGGGAGTTCTTTGTCTTGGATGTTATCGCTTATCATCCTGATGGCTTCAGCGGAAGCGTTGGCTAAGACTATTTGTGCTTTGGCCTCACGTTCTGCAGCAGCCAGTTTACCGTCCGCTTCCAAGATGGCAGCATTTTTGTTACCCTCAGCAGTAGTCTCAATGGCTCTTCTTTCTCTCTCTGCTGCTGCCTGTCTCTCCATCGAGTCTTGCATAGAAGCTGATGGTGAGATGTCTTGTATCTCTACAGATTTGACCGTTACACCCCAGTCTGCTACATCATCTACGATCTGGTCTTTGAGTCTTGTTTTAATCTGTTCACGGTTTGAAAGGGCTTCATCCAGAGTCATCTCACCCAAGATAGAACGCAATGTTGTCATTACCAGTTGTTGGATAGCAAGTCTGAAATCTTCGATTCCGTAAAGTGCATCACGTGGATTAGTCACACGGATAAAGGTTACGGCATTGGTTAAGATAACGGCGTTATCTCTGGTAATGACCTCCTGTTGAGGAATGTCTAAGATGATATCCCTTGTGGTGATTTTTTGACGAACAGCTTCAATATAGGGAATAATGATGTTAAGCCCAGGGCTGAGAGTACGAGAAAATTTACCCAGTCTTTCAACGACCCACTCTTCACCTTGAGGAACGATGTTGATACCTTTATAAAGGGTAACGATAAGACCAATGACTAAAATGACAACGATATTTAATGCTTCCATGAAAATTCCTTAAGATTTTATAGGTTCAACTTCTATGAGTTGACCATTGATTTGTACGATCTGTACACGTGTGTCTTTATCTATATCTACTTTTGATATGGCATGCCAGGAGGTATTGCCAAGTACAGGTGTGTCAAAAGTGACTTTTCCTCTGCTGTGTGGCTGTATATCTTCCATGACCACACCTAAAGTGTCGAGTCTATAATTTGATTGTCCGCTATCCGTAATAGGATTCTCTCTAAACCACTTAAACCAGGCAGCAATGGCAAGTATGGAAAGTATCATCCAAATAGTAAGCTCTACCGTAAAGGATAGGTCCAAATATATGTCTAGAATCCCCACAATAATCGCGGCGACACCTAGCCCAAGAATGAAAAAGGTACCCAGGGTCATATCTAAAATAAGTAAGCCGATACCAAAGACGATCCAATGCCACCATAAAACTGTCTCGTTGAGAAATTCAATCAAAGTCACTCCTTTTTTGTATGAAAATTTATTATATCATAAAAAATAAGTGTAGATAAAATTCAGGATAATAAGTATTATTTAGGTATAATCGCGAAAATTTTCGTACTTCGTACATCAAGGATAATAAATGTCAAGTTTAAATGTATATTATGATAAAGATTGTGATATCAACATCATCAAGTCAAAAACAGTAGCAATGATCGGTTTCGGTTCACAAGGGCACGCACACGCAGAAAACCTTAGAGATTCTGGTGTAGAAGTTGTTGTAGGACTAAGAAAAGACGGTTCATCTTGGGCTAAAGCTGAAGCTAAAGGTTTTGAAACATTGACTGTAGCAGATGCATCTGCAAAAGCTGACGTGATTATGATCCTTCTTCCTGATGAGAACCAAAAAGAGATCTATGAAAATGAAATCGAGCCAAACCTTAAAGAAGGTGCTACGATTGCATTTGGACACGGGTTCAACATTCACTACGGAAGAGTAAATCCAAGAAAAGACATCAACGTTACAATGATCGCACCAAAAGCACCAGGTCATACTGTACGTTCTGAGTTTGTAAGAGGTGGTGGTATTCCAGATCTTATCGCTGTTGGTCAAAACCCAAGTGGTACAACTAAAGAGCTTGCTCTTTCTTATGCATCAGCTATTGGTGGTGGTAGAACTGCAATTATCGAAACTACTTTCAAAGACGAAACAGAAACGGATCTTTTTGGAGAGCAAGCTGTTCTTTGTGGTGGAGCTGCTTCACTTGTACAAGCTGGTTTCGAAACTTTAACTGAAGCTGGTTATGCTCCAGAACTTGCATACTTCGAGTGTCTTCACGAACTTAAACTAATCGTTGACTTAATGTTCGAGGGTGGTATCGCTGATATGAGATATTCTATCTCTAACACTGCTGAGTATGGTGACTATGTTTCTGGTAAACGTGTTATCAACGCTGAGTCAAAACAAGCGATGAAAGATATCTTAACAGAGATCCAAGATGGTAGATTTGCTAAAGACTTTATCCTTGAAGGTCAAGCAGGTTACCCTCGTATGAATGCTGAGCGTAACAATGACAAAGAAAAACTTATCACTAAAACTGGTAATAAACTTCGTGAAATGATGCCTTGGAT
>NZ_JBFFOH010000082.1:0-10693 GCF_041562805.1 Sulfurovum sp.
ATATCGTAAAATTCGCTATCTAGCGAAAGATATGTAGTTTGAAATTTAAGGTTATTAAGTGTCATAAGGAGGTTTTACATTTGTTCTCCTTAAGAATAGATAAGCTTTCATTTTTTAGGTGTTTTTTTTCTCGTATGTATTCCCATGTCAAACATGAAAATGAGATTACATGTAGTTAGATGTGGTTGGCAAATTGAGTAAGGGTAGTTTGGTTTTATATACAGGGAATTTACGTTCTATCTCAACACCAAGGATAGTACTTTTGAAGTAAAATTATATCTCAGATAGTGTACACTATGGCAAATAAATTTTTGGAGTCAATATGAACGTATCTGTAGAGTATTTAGGAGATAAGAAGTTTAAGGCAAATACTATTAAGTCGAATTATACACTTGATTGTAAAGAGATCACACCTGTGGAGTATTTTGCAACAGGTATCATAGGATGTACTGGAATAGATCTTGTAATGATGGCTGAAAAAGATGGTTTTGAAGTAAGTAATTATAAAGTAAGTGCGGAGATAGAAAGAACAGATTCTGTACCTATGAAGTTTGCATCTATGCATATTATCTTTGAGTTTGACGGGGAATTTGATGCAAGTAAAGCGAAACGTTATATAGGTGCATCTTTGGAGAGTTACTGTACGACGGTGAATTCGATTCGTGATTCGGTAAAGGTGACTTATACAATCATACAAAATGGTGAGATGATTGCTGATAAAGAAGAGCTTGTCTCTATGAGTGTACCACTTGAAGATGGATTTGGTGGAGCTTGCTGTTCCTAGGTTTTGAGCTCGTCAATTTTTCCGATGAGCTTTGTTATACGTTGGGATTTTAGTTTCTTTCCCTTCACTTTGGCGACAGACTGTTTTTTACACATATTACACATACCGATACATGACTTTATGGTAATGGTGTCATCAGGAAATGCTTTTGTGAGTTTTTTCTGAAGCTTATTTACTTTCGAGAATTTTTGACATATTTCTATCTTCATATTTTACTATAGCATATTTTTTCTACTTCAGATACTTTTTACTGTTAGGGGAGTATGATAAATATTAGACATATGATATAAAAGGTAAATGATGGATCCGGTAGAACAAGATATTTTAAGAAGAAAAGATGAGATCATCTCCGAAGTAAATGCGATCTTTAAGGTCAATATGAAGATCACAGATTGGGATGTCCCTGAAGCAGATGATACATTGGCTGGGAAAATGATCCTGGATATTATGCAAGAGGCTCTTGATGGGCTAAAAGTAAGATTTGAAGAGGGTGAGTTTAAAGGTTATTAGTTAAAAAAAGTGACTCTGCTGTGAAAAGCAGAGAGTATGTTAGAGTAGGCCCAGTTCGGCAAGTAATGCTTTAATAGTGGGTGAAAGGTCACTCAACTCTTTTAGGAAAGTACCTGAAGCCATATCTTCTCTGTACCACTCTTCGATACGTTTCATGGAGTCACTTTTTTCCTCTTCTGAGAGTATATTTGATTTATCAATGCTGTCTTTAATCTTTTCTAAATGTTTTAGGTTAGTGTCGCTCATTTGTAATCCTTTGCTAAAATGTATATCTTCATTATAGAATGATAATACTTTCAAACATATATATATAGGTCATTAAAGCCCTTTGTACCCGAAGAAAATACCCTTGGAATGCAAGCACAAGAATGATGGGTTATAGTTATGAGAAGGTGACCTAATACACTTTTCGCTATAATGCGAACCCAAATCATGTAATAGGAATCATAAAACTAGCCTTTGTGATTGCGTCTAGGATATTTACAAAAAGTCATCACTTAACCTATGGGTTAACCTCAAATTTTTTGCAAGCACCCTAAGCACAAGCCCAAACACTATTTTCATAATGCTATTATATTATTTGGATTAAAAAATACCCCATATATGGATATACAATGATACAACTTACAAACCTCGCTAAAAGTTTCGGGGGTCAAACCCTTTTTAATGACGTAAACCTCAAACTCTCTCATGGACAGAAGATAGGATTTGTGGGGCGTAATGGTTCTGGAAAATCTACACTTTTTAAAATTATTCTCGGTGAAGAGAGTTATGATTCTGGCGATGTGAGCATCCCTAAAAACTACATGATAGGTACATTAAGACAGCACCTTGTATTTACTGAGAAAACAGTACGTGAAGAGTGCGCTTTGGTTCTGCCTGAAGATGAGCAGTGGAACTTCTATAAAATAGAAAAACTTCTTTTTGGGCTTGGTTTTTCAGAAGAGGACCTGGATAAAGATCCTATGAGTTTTTCAGGTGGATACCAGATACGTATCAACCTTGTGAAACTTTTGGCAACAGAGCCAAATATGTTGTTACTGGATGAACCTACCAACTACCTTGATATTATCTCCTTACGATGGTTAAAAGGTTTCATTAAAGAGTTTGAAGGTGAAGTGATACTCATTACCCACGACCGTGACTTTATGGATTCAGTAACGACACATACCATGGGTGTACATCGTAAAGGACTCCGCTTGGTTCAGGGTGACAGTTACAAGTACTATTCTACACTTGCAATGGAGGATGAAACCTATGAGAAGACGAAAGCAAATCAAGATAAAAAACGTAAAGATCTTGAAGAATTTGTAGCACGTAATAAAGCCAGAGCATCTACGGCTGCACTTGCGCAGTCAAAGCAAAAAGAACTTGACAAAATGGATGATATGGAAGACTTACAAAATGATGCTACGTTGTCATTTAAGTTCAGATATAAAGAGACTCCTGCAAAAGTTATTTTCCGTGCAGAAGATCTGGGTTTTGGATATAACCCTGAAGAGCCACTTTTTCAAGGCATTACTTTTGCAATGGAGAAAGGTAAACGTCTGGCTATCATCGGTAAAAATGGTAAGGGTAAGTCAACACTTCTGAACTACATCGCAGGGGAATTGCCACATCAACAGGGAAAACTTGACTTTCACCCTTCTACTACATTTGCACACTTTGGACAAACAAACATTGAAAGACTGAATGTAAAATCAACTATCATTGATGAGATCGCTTCAGTAAGTAAAGATATGGGTATCCCTGAGTCACGCAGTATAGCAGGGCGTATGATGTTTTCTGGTGATCTTGCTGATAAAAAGATAGAAGTACTTTCAGGAGGAGAACGCAGCCGTGTGATGCTAGGAAAGATCATCGGAACACCGGCAAACCTTCTGTTTCTTGATGAGCCTACAAACCACCTTGATATGCAGTCCATTGATGCACTTGCAGATGCGATAGATGACTTTGAAGGTTCACTCATTATGGTTACGCACTCAGAAATGCTTTTAAGAAGATTGGCTGATGCGCTTATTATTTTCCATAAGGGTGGGGCTGAGTATTTTGACGGTACGTACGATGAGTTCCTGGAAAAGATAGGTTGGGAAGAGGAAGAAGGGGTTGCACCTAAAAAGAAAAAACCTAAGATCAACCATAAAGAACGTAAAAAACTACGTAAGGCTGTAACACAGGAGCGTAATGAAGTGCGTAAACCTTATACCAAAGAGATCAAGCTTTGTGAAGAACAACTTGAAATAGCAGAAACACAACTTGCAGCAAAAAATGAAGAACTTGAAAAAGCATCTACATCTGGTGATAATTCAGCAATCATGGAACTTTCGCGTGAAGTAGGGCTTGTGCAGCAAGAAGTAGATGCACTCTTTGAACGTTTAGAGATCGCTACGGAAAAAGATGATGAGATCGTGGCTGAGTATGAACTCAAACTTGAGGAAATTGACGCATAATTAATTTGTTGTGCATGTAAGGTTTATAATTTTAGGAAATTGACCTAAATAGGTTACTTGTGACGTTGTTTCTCTCTTTACTTTTTTAGAAAAAGTAACAAAAAGCGTCATTCCTCTCGAATCGCTCCGCTTTCAAGGGCGTTCAGAATGACATTATTGATGGGGGGAGAAGAACAAGGGTGTTCTTATAAACTCTTGTGTGCGTCTTCGTGGGTGTGATCCCATGCAAGTTTTGCGCCACCTAACATATGAAAATGTAAGTGATTTATCTCTTGTCCTCCATCTTCACCGTTGTTTGTGACAAGTCTGTAACCTGATTTATCTACACCCACTTTTGTTGCTACTTCCTGTGCAAAAATAGTCAATCCTCCCATGGTCTCCGGTGTGACATCCTGAAAACAATCTACATGTGTTTTAGGAATAATGAGAATGTGTATTGGTGCTTTAGGGTAGAGGTCATGAAATGCTAAAAAATGTTCACTTTCATGGACGGTATTATTTGGTATTTCTTTGTTTACAATTTTGCAAAATATGCACATTTGGTGGTCCTTTAACTGGTTGGTTTATTTTATTTTTGCTTATCATATCAACTTGTCTATACCTATGTCAAGCACGAGCACAATGTATCTATTTTAAGCTTTATAGATGTAAAGTATAACACAGTTAAGTAGTAATAAATCCCATTATTAGTAACTTTTGGATAAAATCACGACAATACACAGAAGTCATATAGAGGTTAAATGGAAAATTTAGAAGAGAAAATTGTTCAAGCTGATTCGCTTGAAACATTAGAAAAAGTGCGTGTTGAACTTTTTGGAAAGAAGGGTGTTCTAGCAGCGCAGTTTGCTAAGATGAAAGATGTCCCTGGTCCAGAGAAAAAAGCATTTGCAGAGGGGCTTAATAAAAATAAGGCCGCGTTGCAAGCAAGTTTTGATGCACGTTATGAAGTTCTTAAGTCCGAAGAGATAGAAAAAGTACTGAAAAGTGAAGCGATAGATGTTTCCCTTTATGGAGCATTGGCTCAAAAAGGTGCTTTACATCCGGTAATGGAGACAATGGACAAGATCATTGACTATTTTGTGGCATTGAACTTTGCTGTTGAGAGTGGTCCTATGGTAGAAGATGACTTTCATAACTTTGAAGCCTTGAACCTTCCTAAATACCACCCTGCACGTGATATGCAGGATACGTTCTATTTTAAAGATGGTGGACTTTTACGTACACATACATCACCAGTACAGATACGAACAATGATGGAGACTAAGCCTCCTATCAGAATGATCGCTCCAGGAACAGTATTTAGACGTGATTATGACTTGACACATACACCGATGTTCCATCAGGTGGAAGGTCTTGTGGTAGATGATAAAGGTAAAGTAAGTTTTGCGAATCTCAAATCTATCTTGATAGATTTCTTACACTATATGTTTGGTGATGTTGAAGTACGATTCAGACCAAGTTTCTTCCCGTTTACCGAGCCTTCTGCTGAAGTAGATATCTCTTGTATCTTTTGTGAAGGTGAAGGATGTAGAGTCTGTTCACATACAGGTTGGCTGGAAGTACTTGGATGTGGTATCGTTGATCCAAATGTCTTTAAGGCAGTGGGATATGAAGATGTAAGTGGTTATGCCTTTGGGTTGGGTGTAGAGCGTTTTGCAATGCTGATGCACAAAATACCTGATCTAAGATCTTTGTTTGAAGGTGATATTCGTTTGTTGGAGCAGTTTAGATGATAGTAACAAGAAGTTGGTTAAATGAATTTATAGACCTCAGTAAGGTCTCTAATGAGAAGCTTTACGAAACGTTTAACTCCATCGGACTGGAAGTTGACAGTCTTAAACAAATAGAGATAGCTGAAAAAGTAGTGATAGGGAAAATTATTTCTTGTGAAAAACACCCTGATGCTGACAAGCTGAACGTATGTCATATCGATGTTGGAAGCGGGACAAGACAGATAGTATGTGGTGCAGCGAATGTTGTGGAAGCAGAGTATGTGGCTGTCGCAACGATAGGTGCTGTACTTCCTGGTGATTTTGCTATTAAACATGCCAAACTTCGTGGTGTTGAGAGTGAAGGGATGGTTTGTGCCTCTTCTGAACTTGGTCTACCAGATACTGGTAAAGGGATCATGATACTTGACGAAAGTATCGGTGAACTTAAAGTAGGTAGAGAGTTAGGTTCTTACCATACGGTAGCAGATACGGTCATCGAGCTTGAGCTTACAGCCAACAGAGGTGACTGTCTTAGCATCTTTGGTGTGGCAAGAGATTTGAGTGCGGCACTTGACATTGAGATGAAACCTTTTGAGTATAAACAAGAAGAGAAGATGAAGCTTGGTATTGCCAGAGAAGCAGAGCTTCACCATACGGGTGAAATGGATGCTGATTTGCATTATAAGCTGGCAACCATAGAAAACATTTCCAATTCTTTCCTTATACAACTACGTTTAGCGATGGTTAGTGTGGAAGCAGAAGGAAATCTTGCAAGTATCTTAGCATATGCTACACATACAACAGGTGTGGTGCTACGTGCATATGATAGTAGAATATTCCGAAACAGTGAAAATAAGATTTCTGTACTCCCTACAGCCAAAGCCAAAGGTATTATAGAGATCATCGGGAATGAAAAAGTACGTTCTGTGGTAGGTGTAAATCAAGAGGCTGAAGCAACAGCAAATGATGAAACAAAAGAGCTTTTAATAGAAGCCAGTTATATCAATCCGGATACTTTAGTGGAGGCTGTCTCTACTACCTCTTTAAAAACAGATGATCTTTACTATAAGACATCCAGAGGGGCTAATCCGGACCTTTATTTTGGACTCTCTTTCTTGGGTTCCATGATGGATATGCATACAGATGTCTCCTGTTATGAAGGTTCATTGAATGTGGGTGTTGAGAGAGAAAATGCAACAGTCCTTGTAGATGCAAAAGAGATCTCATCTATCATCGGTATGGATGTTGAAATAGGTAAGATCGTAACGATACTCCAGAAACTTGGATTTGAGATCAATTCTATGGGACATGAAGTGATTGCCGCTGTGGTTCCACTCTTTAGACATGACATTAAACATATCCAAGATATCTCTGAAGAGATAGTACGTATCATAGGGATCAATAATATTGAAGCCAAACCTTTTGTTTTTGCAGAAAAACCACGTCTTAATGATACAACAGCTAGATATCAAGCCAAAAAAGAGTTTAAAAACCGTGCAGTAGGTGTATCATTTTATGAAAATGTATCTTATGTATTTTCAGAAAGAGCACTTTTGGAAAAGTATGGTTTTGCTACTGTTGAGGAAGCACTTGAACTTGCAAACCCTATAGCTGAAGAGCTCAATACACTGAGATCTACGATTTTAGTAAATTTACTGAATGCTGTGAAGCGTAATGTGAGTTATAGTAAAAAATCTATTCCTCTGTTTGAGATGGGTGCAGTATTTGGAAGTAAAAGAGAGCAGAGTGAAGTGATCTCTTTTATTTTTTCAGGACAGCTTGAAGGTGAGAATGTAAGAAATGCCGGAAAACCAAAGATGATAGATTTCGCCTCTTTTACCCAAAAAGTAGGTGCGGTTATCGGTGCTTTCGAACTGGTACCTTGTACCTATGAAAATGGACTTATCCATCCATACCAATCTGCAAATATCATTGTAGATGGTAAAGTATGCGGATTCCTCTCAAAACTACATCCGACAGTACAGGAGAGTTTTGGTATACCTGAAACATTTATCGCAGAACTTGATTTTGATGCTTTCTTACCTAAGCATATCAATGCAATGCCTATCTCTAAGTTCCAGGGAGTCTATAAAGACCTATCCGTAGTGATAGATAAATCTTTGAACTACTATCAAGTGGCTAAGGTGCTTAATGCGTTGGAACTTCCAATGCTTAAAGATTCATACCCTGTAGATATCTACGAAGATGAGAAATTAGGTGATAAGAAGAGTCTTACGGTACGTTTCTTCATCCAATCTATGGAAAAAACGCTTGAAGATGGTGATATTGAAGAAGTTATGGGGCAGATCATGATGGCTCTTGAGTCAGAATGTAAAGCTGAATTGAGATAGAGATGAAAATACAATTAGCATCTAGTTATGGATTTTGTTTTGGTGTGAAGAGAGCTATTGAAATAGCTGAAGAACATAGAGGGTCTGTTACCTATGGTCCACTGATCCATAATAAAGATGAGATCAATAGACTTAAAGTGGGATTTAATATTGGTCTTGCCGAGCGTATAGAAGATATAGAAACAGATGATGCCGTGGTTATACGTACACATGGCATACCTAAAGATGAGTTGGCTGAGTTAAAAAGCCAGGAACATCATGTCATAGATGCAACCTGCCCTTATGTAACAACACCACAAAACATCGTACAAAAAATGAGTGTAGATGGCTATAGCATTGTGATATTTGGTGATGCTGATCATCCAGAGATCAAAGGTGTAGTGAGTTATGCTGAGGATCCTGATGACGCTTATATTGTGCTTGAAGCTGAAGAGTTGGAAGCACTTCCTCTGAAAGGAAAAGTTGCAGTTGTTTCTCAAACCACGAAAAAACCTGAAGATTTTGCCAAGATAGTCACTGCATTGATGGCAACACGTAAAGAGATAAGGGTGTTCAACACCATATGTAATGCAACATTTGAAAACCAGGATGCAGCATCAGAACTTGCTAAAGAGGCAGATGTTATGATCGTTATCGGAGGAAAACACTCTTCTAATACCAAACAGTTACACAGTATTTGTGAACGTGACTGTAAAGAGAGTTACCTGATTGAAAATGAAAAAGAAATTGAAGCTGAATGGTTTGAAGGGAAAGATCTTTGTGGTATTTCTGCAGGAGCTTCTACACCTGACTGGATCGTACAAAATGTGATCAATAAGATTCAAGAAATTAAGAAAGTTGATGAGGTTTCATGAACACACTAACACTTAAACCTATCGCTAAGATAGATGGGGAGATCAATCTTCCCGGTTCTAAAAGTCTTTCAAACAGAGCTTTACTGTTAGCAGCATTAGCTGACGGGACAACAAAGATCACCAATCTTTTAGAGAGTGATGATACAAGACATATGCTCAATGCATTGAAACAGCTTGGCATTAACTATACCCTCTCAGAAAACAAAACAGAATGTACAGTGACCGGTAATGCAGGTGCGATACACAGTACAAACGTACATGAGCTCTTTTTAGGTAATGCGGGCACAGCAATGCGTCCACTCTGTGCGGCATTGTGTCTTGGTACTGGTTCTTACTTACTTACAGGTGAACCTCGAATGAAAGAGAGACCTATCGGGCATTTAGTAGATGCATTGCGAGAAGCAGGGGCAAAGATAAGCTACAAAGAGAATGAAGGATATCCGCCACTTCTGATAGAAGCTGAGGGATTGACAGGTGGGGATGTAAAGATAGATGGTGCCATTTCAAGTCAGTTTTTAACGGCACTTCTACTTGCAGCACCTATGGCAAAAGAAGATATGACCATTACTATTATTGGGGAACTTGTTTCTAAGCCTTACATCGATATCACCCTGCATATCATGAAAGAATTTGGTGTAGATGTGGTGAATGACAACTATAAGAGTTTCAGCATAAAAGGTGGACAAACCTATAAAGCTGTAGAGGCATTTATGGTAGAAGGTGATGCCTCTTCTGCTTCTTATTTTTTAGCTGCTGCTGCCATTAAAGGGGGTACAGTGAAAGTTACGGGTATCGGGAAAAAGAGTATCCAGGGGGATGTTCAATTTGTAGATGTTCTGGAAAAAATGGGTGCAGTAGTAGAGTGGGGTGATGACTTTGTATCTGTGAGTAAAGGGGACCTTCATGCCATTGATATGGATTTCAACCACATACCTGATGCAGCAATGACCATAGCCACTACGGCACTTTTTGTAGAGGGCACTACAACACTTAGAAATATTTATAACTGGCGGGTAAAAGAGACAGATAGACTTTTTGCCATGGCAACAGAACTTCGTAAGGTCGGAGCAGAAGTAGAAGAGGGTGAAGATTATCTTAAAATAACCGCACCGAAAGTACTTAAACATGCAGCGATCGACACTTATGATGACCATAGAATGGCCATGTGTTTCTCTCTTTTGGCGCTTGATCCAGTCTCTGTGACTATCAATGAACCTGAATGTACTGCCAAAACATTCCCTACTTATTTTGAAGTTCTTGAGAGTATATCTTCTTAAACACGCTATTAAAAACATAATACTAAAAACTTAAATATAATAGTTTTCGTGATCCAGAAGTTGAAGTTGACATAGCGTCAGCGTAGCTTGGGGTGCTTTATCCTATAAGCCATATTTATGGTTAAAAAGGTATAATAACGCAAAATTAGGCACACATAAGGATAGGTATGAAGTTCGAAGATATCGAAATAGAAGAAGTAGATTTTGAGGCGATGCTCGAGGAATCGTTCAAAAAATCAGAGTCAAAAAGTGATTTGGTAGCAGGTACAGTTGTTAAGATAGATGAAAAAGATGATATCGCTGTAATTGATATTGGTGGTGGTAGAGATGCAACACTTACACTTGAAGAGCTAAGAGACGAAGAGGGTAACCTTGCATTTGCAGTAGGTGATCCAATTGATGTTGTAAACATGGGAAGAGGTCGTATCTCTCATAAAGCTGCGTTAAGCAGAGTAGC
Organism: Sulfurovum sp.; assembly: GCF_041562805.1. Taxonomy (GTDB): domain Bacteria; phylum Campylobacterota; class Campylobacteria; order Campylobacterales; family Sulfurovaceae; genus Sulfurovum. The sequence continues at coordinate 10,396 of NZ_JBFFOH010000082.1, forward strand.
ATTAAATGAGTTTATTGCTGAGTATGATGAAGAACAAGAGTATATCATCGAAGGTGTTGTAACTAAAACTAATAAAGGTGGATATGTTGTAGACTGTGATGGTTTAGAATTCTTCATGCCACGTACACTTTCTTACCTCTCTTCAAAAGTTGATCCAACAGGTAAAAAAGTAAAAGCGGTTATCGTAAAAGTAGATAAAGAGAAAGGTTCAGTAGTTGTTTCTAGAAAAGAACTTATTGAGCGTGATAAAGCAAAAACAGATGAGATCGTTGCTGAACTTCTTGAGAAAAAAGAACCA
>NZ_JBFFOH010000083.1:0-10210 GCF_041562805.1 Sulfurovum sp.
ACGAACTTCGATCTCTTCTAAACTTGCATCCGATAACTGTTGTCCATAACGATTTTTTAATGCGATCATTGCTGTACCTAAACTCACTTCATCAAAGGTACCCAACATCTCCAGGCCATAATGCAACGCAGTACCAAATAATATAGCCTCATAGTCCTTTTCTTCTTCCAGATCAGGGGTTGAAGTCTCTTGTGTCCCATAATTTGACAGCACTATTGATTGACTTATTTGTTCTCGCTGAATGTTCAATTCTGAATGTTCAACATTTAATGCGCCAATGCACATTGTCTCCATTCCTATCTCATCAAAAACAGACTCTTTAGACTTTCGTATGACGATCAAACCTTCAACTGCACGTGTGAGTGCTACATACAGCACATTTTTACTGTCTTTCAATGCAGATCTTTTTCTCTTTTCCATGATCTGGGCATAGTCATCATCGAAGTTTTCTCTGCCTGCTGTACGGTAGAGTATCTTCTCTATGTATAGATTGTCATTATAATGGTAAACAAGTGCAGAAGTATCTGGTTTTTTACGTGTCAGTTTATCTAAGAGTATGACATATTCAAACTCCAGACCTTTTGACCCATGTACTGTCATGATCTTTGCACCGTGTATAGAATTGGATGCCACAGCGATGCTCGAACTCTTAAACTCTTCTACAAATGTCGGTATGTCAGAAAAGGCAGAAGAAAATTCCAAAAGTTTTAAAATGTTCAAATCGTCATCAAAATATCCAAACTCACGTACAAGTCTGTCTGTAACCTGCAAAGGAGACATGAAGGCAGAGAACCAAGAGAGATCTAACTCTTCTAAGGTTTTACCTACATTGAGCAGCATTGCCTGGGCATCTATCTTCTCTCCAAAGAACAGATATTCACACATCGCAACCAAGGCAGCTATCTTAGGCATATTTTTTAAAGAGGAAGAGGTTTTTAAAAGAGTGTGTATCCCTTCGTGTTCACAGGCTTCCTGTAAACTCTGTCCATCTTTGTTCGTGTGTACCAAAAAAGAGATCTCATCTACAGGAACACCCAGATCTAAAAGTTTTTTGGCTTGTATAACTGCTTCAGTTATGAGCTCTTCAGACTCTAACACTTCCACATACCCTTCAGCTGCTCCAACCTTGCTCTTTTGCGCTGTGTAACCCTCCATAGTTTCTTCAAACCAACGGTTGACCTGTTCCACCACATTTTTAGAACTTCTGTAGTTCGTATCCATAGGTAGTATATCTACTCCATAATTTTCTGCCACTTTGTCAAACAACTCTTCTACCCCACCACGAAAACGGTAGAGTGACTGTTTGGTATCTCCCACATAAAAAAAGCTCTTAAATTCACTCTGACCATGTCCTGAAAAGATCTCATCAATAAGAGGTTTAAGTAACAAGAACTGCAAGGTAGAAGTATCTTGAAATTCATCAAGCAGTATATGTTTGAATTTAGCATCTATTTTAAAGTACAGGAACTCTTTACTCATGCTCTCATGTAAAAGCCTGTAGGTAAAATAGGTCAGATCATCAAATGTAAGGACACCTGAACTCTTGGCATTTGTAATGACAGCATTTTTATAATAATCATAGATATTAAATAGGTTTTGTAACACTATGGACTCTTTAGCCTGTGCCCATTTTGCCAACTCTGATTTCAAAGAAGCATAAAGCCCCTCTATCTCATCATTGGCTACTTTTTTAAACCAGCTGTGTTCTCCTAAAGTCTCTTTTTCAAAAAGTCCTTTAACAAAGAGTTCCTTGATACTCTTCGTTTCAAACTGACCCATACAACGTGCAGCAGCACCTGCCTCTGTAAGCGCCTTTATCATTTTCAGACGTAAAACCTCGCACATCTCTTCTTGTTTTGCTACATGAATGCAAGTCTCTTTTTGATCGGGTAAGAGTGGATCCACTTTATAGAAGTTCTGCATCAGATCAAAGATCTTCCCAAAACGTTTATCTTCGATATCCATCGCAAGTTTTACGAGGTTAGAAAGTAACCCGTTTACCTGTACCTCATCTAAAAAGTGCTTTTCCAGTTCATCTTCACCCTGCTCTTTTGTGACGAAATCCGGTTCAAGCCCCAACTCCAAAGAAGCAGCGCGCAAGATACCGGAAAAAAAGCTGTCAAGTGTCACGATATAAGAACTGGAAGCTAAAAAATGAGCCAATACTTCGGGCTGTTTAGCAAACAAAACGTCTTTACTGAACCCTGTTTGAACAACGATAGCATCTAGAAATGCTTCATTCTCCCCCAGGTTCCGTAAGGAGTCCACCACCCTCTGACGCATCTCTGCTGCTGCTTTATTTGTAAAAGTAGCAGCAAGTATGCTGTTAGGAGATTCTCCCATAAAGAGCAGTGATATATAACGGACTGAGAGTGCAAAGGTCTTCCCGCTTCCTGCTGAAGCTGAATAAGCCAGATAAGGTTTAAAACTCATAAGTACTCTCCTCTTCCGCACATTAACGTAAACTCACACCACTTACATTTTTGCAGATCTTCACATTTCTCAGCCACAAAACTCTTGGTTTGCTTCAATGTAACTATATGCTCCTCCAAAAGTGCATTTCTCTCTTCAATCAATGTCACTTCCTGCATCTTTCCTCCATCGAGTATCTTTAAAAAAGCCAAAGAGATATTTTGGTATTTACCAGCCAACAGTTGCATGTAGATACTCATCTGAAAATCTGTGATCTTATCTGGGTTAAGTTTTTTGGGTTCTTTATCCACATTTCCGCTTTTATAATCCAACACCAAAGTATCTGTAGTATTTTGATCTATACGGTCTATGCGTCCTTTAAAGTTCAATCCGCCTATCTGGGTGCTGAACTCTTTTTCTCTGTGTATCACTTTCCACTCTGCCTGAAAGTGTGCCGTTTGTGTCTCTATATACCCTTTTAGCTTCTCTTTCCAAAGCAGTTTTCTATAAGCAGTTTTAGCCTCATCAAAAGGGAGAAGTAAGTCTATTTGTTTATGTATGGCTAATTCTAATTCATGACTTGAAGTATACTGGTCATTTTTCTCATGTATGCGTTCAAGCACAGTATGCAAAAAGGAACCCTCATTGAGTTCATCATCTTCTTTTGCCTGTATTTTCTGTATGTAACGGTAATAGTATTTTCTCTTACATTCCAAATAGGTCTTTAGTCGTGAAGCTGACCAAGTGATCTCCTGTGCATTGAAGTTCTCTACAAGCGGATCGTTTTCAACTTTAAGTTGTGACGGTTGTGCATAGAGCAGGTCAAATTGCGCTTGAGTCTGTTCTGCTTTGGATAGACCTAATTCATAAAGGAACTTTGAGGGTAGTTTATTGTCTGAAGTACTATACAGTATGACTGACTCTGAAGCTTGTTCAAGTAAGCGTTTGTAATACTGCTTTTGTAACGCTTCTCTGTCATTTTTTGTTGGCAGGTTTGCAAAAGCCCTTACTGATGAATTCAGGAACTGATCTTTACTGGAAGTCGCGGGTACTACCCCTTCATTAAAATCTACGATGACAACACCTTCAAAATGCACACCTCTGGTCTCAAGCACTCCCATGACAGTGATTTTTCCACCACGTACATCATCCATTGTTACTTTTGAAAGTGCTTTAAGCCATAAAAAGAGCCACTCTTTCAATCCCAGTTCTTCTGCTTCTAGCACTTTAATGAAGTGTAGATATTTCTCATACACCCGCTCATTGAACTTTTCTTTTTTCTCTCCTTCTTTCTCTCCCTCTTGCAAAGGGCTTTCATGTAATCCCAATCCATCAATACAGGTAAAAAAACTACCCACATTCATTTTCTTTGTTGCAGATATGGTTTCTATCTCTTCTACATTAAACCCATAACGCTCAAGGAGTCTTTTACTCTCTTTATCAAAACTTTGCCAGTATCCGTAAAGTGCCTCTAACGATTTATAGATACGTCCATTACTATAGTCATACCCCATCGCAAAATTCAGGTTATTGTATCTGTCAAAAAGTGTGAAGTGTTCTTTAAAGTTCTCATCTGGGAGTATCAGTACGATCTCTTCAGGTTTCAATCCAGAGCCAACCATCTCTTCTATCTTTGCAAATGCTACAGCGATCTGTTCTTCTCTCTCTTCTACAGCATAGACCTTAGCATGAATGACACTCACATTCTTATGCATACTCAAGACTTTTTTATCTGTCATTGAAAAACGAATGTGTTGGTCATTTTCCAATACAATGCCTAACGACTCAAAACGCTCTTGCATTTTTTTGTTGAACTTGGAAGTTGTATAGTGTATGATCAAGGATACTTTGTTTGATATCTTTTCAAGTAAAGCCAGTTCAAAATGACTTAAGTACCCTTCAAGATGTACTTCTACCCTCTCATAGGCTTGTAAAAACCCCTTATTAAGCATGTAACTATTGGGAATAAAAGCCTTGTCTGTATAGCCTTTCTCCTCTAAAAGTGTTTGGTAGTTCTCCAAAAGTATCTCAAGTATCTCCAAGTGTGTACCAAACTCTGCATAGGCATCAGCCTCAGCCAAAGTTGAAAAATCTATCTGTTCTGCTGCCAACTCTTCAAAAAATTTAAACAGCGCATCACTCTTAGTAAAGAATCTCACTAAAGAAAGGTCAAGATTTAAATCTTCAAATGCTTCAAACGCTGCAGCTTTACGTAGGAGCAGTATACGTTGCAGAGGGTCGATCTGTATTTTATTTTCAAGCAGTATAGCACGCTGTTCAAACTCATCCATACGCATGAGTGCAGGTAACAGACCTTCTTGTTCTTTATGTTCAGAACTTACCGTTCTTAATGCTCGTGAAGTTGGATAAATATGGAGTTGATTCATGCTGAGTAGTATAGCATAGAGTAGAAGATAAAAAAGAAAGATCTGTCAATATGACAGATAATGAACATGACAAGGCCTGGCCTTGCCAAAAAGGTTTACATTTTATGGTTTAAGATAAGCAGATACTTCCGAGTAACCTATGGCATCACCCACCACAGCTCTCAGTTGAAGTGTATATCTTCCTGCATTAGTTATATTCACATCTGTGACCTGATATTTCCCATCTGCATAAGGAAGATCTGTAAAAAATTTATCTTCTTTTCTGCTATGAGGCTGTGTCAGTAAAAATGTTACATTTGCATCCGATACTTTTGTACCGTTTTTTGCAGTTACTTCATATGCAAATGTATTCATCCCTTGTGAGAGTTTCACAGGGTTGAGCTGCACACGATTACTGTTTATATTGTCTGTCATAACCATTGTTTCCACATCTAGTAAGGTAATACTATATGCTTTATCAAATGCTATTTTTTTCTCCATGATCTGATTGATATTTATATCAGCCATTTGGTATTTGAGCATGAATTGATTTGACTCCTGTACTGGCATAGACGAAGCTGACTTTACGGTCCAGTAACTTAGAGTAAGACCTATGGTAAGAAAACCAAGTATCATATGCGGCCAATATGTTTTTTCGTTATTTTTTGCCATTTTTTATCCTCATATATATTGGTCTAATTGCAAACATCCAGAGTACTAATATTGAACCGATGTAAATTAAAACCTTTAGCCCCCAAACCATATAGCGGGTATCATTGGATATCGTCTTTGTCAGTTCTATCCCTTTTGATTCGGCGATATCATCTGCAAGTTCTGAATATGCCTGTATCACACCGATATTGTGTTTATCTTCATCAGTATTTTTATCTTTCGTAGACACGATGTCAACTGCTGCATCTCTCACAGCATTATAGTCATATAAACTGCGAAGATCATCAGACGAAGGGATCAAACCGACTCTTCCCTTCATTTCTATCTCTTCAGTGATCGATGCCTGTGGTGCAAATATAAATAATATGTAAGGCTTGCTCATGCGCTCCTCATACTTCTTACTATACTCTACCAAATTGAACCCTACAGGAAAATGTTCATTGGTGGCTATTACATATCCATTGATACCCGTTTTGGAAAAAAGTTCATCTCCCATCTCATTTATGAGTTGTGAAGCTTCAAGTTTTAAAATGTCATCTTTGAGTATATGTGTAGCGTTTAGAAGAAGTGGGAGAGCCAAAGCAAGCAAGGTTGCCCTTACTTTTGCTTTGAACATATTTTTATCCTACAAATAAAAGGTTGCCACTGAATGACAAATACACTGCAGCTATTGCTGAGAATACCATACATGCTATAAGTACTTTATCCATATATTTAATCATTATTTATCCTTTTTCGCGTCTATAAATGCAAATTGTTTATTATCTACAGAAATCATTTTGATATTATTTATATCTCTGATAGCTGATGGATCATAAGGATTTACCGCTGATTGTCTTTGTGCAACAATAGTCAGTAACATCAAAGTGATAAGAATCACAAGTAACCCTACGATCGATATCAAGATCCCTGCTATCCCATTAAGTCCAAATACGCTTCGTTTTGTATTTTCTGCCATATTAAACTCCTTAGTTTGACAATGACTGAACATATACAGTCAAAGCTTTCTCTTGCACTGGCGTAATAAGTGTTTTAAATGATGGCATTTTACCGATCACACCTTTTTTACCATGCTGTAATGTATTACTCATCAATGTAGCATCATAAGTTACAAGGCTTGGTGACATACCGTTGTTACCTTGACCATCTGCTCCATGACATGAACTACATGCTGCAAATGCTGCAGGTTGTTCACCTTTCATACCGCCAGCTACATATGCAGCGATCTCTTCAGCTTGCTCACCCTGAGCCATACCAGCAGGCATTGCACCCATAGCATAACCTAATTGGCTTGAACCATTGTTGATCGCATCTAATACCTGGTCTTTAGTCATTCTAGCTGTAAAGTCTTGTGCTTTACCAGATAGACCATCCCCTGTACTACCATGACACTGAGCACACTGTACCAAATAGATAGATTCACCCATTTCTTGAAGTGTTGCAGCATCTGCATTTTTGTGTGTTTCTTCAAATTTTGCATTGTATCTTAGTACTTCTTCATTATACTCACCGATCTGGCTGTAGGCATTCACAGGGTAACCTATCAAACCATACCACATAGACCAAATAAAAAGTGCTAAAAATGAATATGCCCAACCTGAAGGTAGTTCATTCTTATACTCACCGATACCATCCCAATTTTCATCTGCAAGTTCACCACTCGCTGTATCAGTTTTCATCTGATTGATATATTTAACCGCAACCCCTGCCGTAATCGTAGCAATTGCAATAGCACCACCCATTGTTATGGCAGTCATATCATCAGCTAAAACATCCATACCAAAGTTCATTATCACTGCAATAGTTGCTATGATCAATAGTGCTGCAAATGCCAACGCTTTTATCATTAATGCATTCATTTATTATCCTCCTTGTATTCTCTTTGTGAAGCGGGCTTATCTTCTACAGGTGTACTTGTGATCTCATCATCAAGTGCAATGTTCCCGTATTTTTCATAATCACGCTCACCTTTTTTTTCACTCCTGTACAGGTGTACAATATACCCATACAACATCACTACCAAAAAAATGGTCATAAAGAAACTGGCATAGCCTTGTAGATCCCTAATGTCCATCTTATTCTCGCTATTTCAAACTGTTAAGGTAAGCAATAAGTGCTACGATTTCAGGTACTTGACCATTCGCAACTGCTTCTTTAACATCTTTGTTTTTCATATCATCAGCAATAGCTTTTGCATCTGCAAGAACTTTTGGTCTGTGTGCATCCCATGCAGCTCTTGTTCTTTTGAACTCAGGCCCATATGGAGTATGGAATGCATTTTTAACTGTTACCGCTTCTGCATAAGCAGTTTCGATGTCAGCCAAGTTTGTAAACTGATGTTTATATGCCGGCATAATAGAACCTGGCACAATTGCAGAAGGATTCAACATGTGATTTTCATGCCAATCAGTCGTTCTATAGTTTCCGATACGGTGTAAGTCCGGACCTGTTCTTTTAGAACCCCAATGGAATGGTCTGTCATAGGCATACTCACCTGAAAGTGAATAATCACCATAACGGTCTGTTTCAGACTTAAACGGACGAATAAGCTGTGAATGACAAGACATACAGTTATCTTTAATATAGATCTTTTTACCTGCAAGCTCTAGAACAGTACGAGGTGTAAGATCCACTACTGGTCTTGCTGCCTTCGCAAAGTTTGGAACTATTTCGATAAGTCCTGCAAATGCGATGACAAGTGAAATTGCCGAAGCAAAGAAGAATGGATTTTTTTCTAACCAATGAAAAAACATAATAAACTACCTCCTTATGCCATAGGTGTTCTAAACTGTGGTTCTTCTGTTAATACTTTTGAAGAAGTCATAGTTTTGATCATATTGTAAGCGAACATTATGAAACCTGTAAGGTACATAACACCAGCAACTGTTCTAATTACATAATAAGGATGGAGTACATTGACTGTATCGATGAAGCTATACATCAAGTTACCATACTCATCTACTGCTCTCCACATCATACCCTGTGTGATACCTGCGATCCACATAGATGTAAAGTAAAGAACAACGGCTGTCGTTTGAAGCCAAAATTGTGTTTCCATAAGTTTTCTAGAGTAAACCTCTTTCTTAAACATACGTGGAGCCATATGGAACAATGAAGCCATTACCATAAATACAACCCAACCAAGTACACCATCATGAACGTGTCCAGGGATCCAGTCTGTAAAGTGCGCAATTGCATTTACTGATTTGATCGCTTGAATAGGTCCTTCAATTGTTGACAACATGTAGAAAGTTGATGCAAGTACCATAAATTTGATCAATGGATTGTCTGTTAACTGATTCCACTCACCTTTCATCGTAAGGAGCATATTGATCGCTGAACCCCATGATGGCAAAATAAGTACTACAGAGAACGCAGAACCCATTGTTTGCATCCAGTCTGGAACTGTTGACCATAATAGGTGGTGTGAACCAGCCCAAAGGTAAACGAACATCAATCCCCAGAAAGAAAGTAAAGAAAGCTTATATGAATAGATCGCTTGTCCAGACTCTTTTGGAAGGAAGTAGTAGATCATACCAACGATAGGTACAGTAAATCCAAATGCAACTGCATTATGTCCGTACCACCATTGTACAAGTGCATCATTTGTCCCTGCATACATAGATACTGAATTTGTCCAAGTACCAAGTCCTTCAGTTGCAAAGTAAGTAGGAATTGCCATGTTGTTGAACAGGTACAACATAGCAATACCAAGGAAACATGCTAGATAGTACCACACAGAGATATAAAGAGCTTTTTCTCTTCTGATCCCTATAAGTCCCATCATAGATAGCCCCCATAAAACCCAGATAACAACGATAACTAGATCTATAAACCATTCAAATTGTGCATATTCTTTACCGCTTGAAATACCTAATAAAAGTGTAATTGTTGCAAGTAAAGCCCCTACAAAATAAAGCCAAAAATGTATCGTACTGATAACCATTAAAAACTTTGATTCTGCCATAGATACTTTTAGTACCCTTTGACCTATATAATACCATGTAGCAAAAATTGCACTTACTGTAAACCCAAATACCACTACATTTGTATGAATTGGTCTTAGTCTTGAGAACGTCCCATATTCACCTAGTAGATAGTTCAATTCAGGAAATGCCATTTGTGCGGCAATGATTGTACCGACTACCATACCTAAAAATCCAAACAAAATTGTTGTATATGTGAACAATTTTGCTATTGAATAATCATATTCTAATGCTGCGTTTGATTGCATGCATACCCCCTTGTATAAATTCTATGCTGTAAATTAATTACAACATTCAATAATTATTATAATCTTATTTGATTATTATTGCACTTAAATATTTCTTTAATGGATTCATTTGATTAAAAAGGTGATACCTGACGTATATAAGGAGGGTATGAAGTGTTCAAAAGAGTGTTTTTATCCTATTTATTCTATCAAATTTATTGATTTTTTTAGGAGTATTTTACTCCTAAATATACTCTTTCGAGAAAGAGTAGGATATTAGTTAAACCAACTTTTGATAGTAGCCCAGATCCCGGTTTCTATACCTTTGTCTTCATTATCTAAATCAGTAAATCTATCACATCCGGCTTTCAACCCGGCATCACATCCTTTTTTGTAAAACGCTTTCTCTTTTTCTCTGCTTTTCTCAACACCGAAACCGCCACGATAAATGATTGCGACGTTAAAACATGCATCACCACTTTTTAATTCACATGCCTGTTCGTAGTATTCTCTTGACTTTACGTCATCTGCTTTTACATCATTCCCA
>NZ_JBFFOH010000084.1:0-10190 GCF_041562805.1 Sulfurovum sp.
GAGATTTAAAATTATGCCAAGAAGACTCACTGGTAACTGTAAAAGACACCAAGAGCTTGTAACAGGCGCAATCAAAAGAGCTAGACAAACAGCACTTATTCCTTATATCGTAGATAGAAAGAATGTTGTTGAAAATCCATTCGAAAATGTAAGATAGGTTTAAACCTGTTTTATACAAAGTCCATCTTTAATGATGGACTTTATTATTCCTTCCCTCTCTACACTTTTCTCAATACTAAAAAGAATTTATCCGCTTCATCGAAATCATAGAGATTAACATTATCACTTTGTACCAGTTCTAAACCACTTAACATAGCAATGTCACCTACTGTATGATAATATTGTCTGATCGTCTCTTGAGACTTTTTAAACACATCACCCTCTTTTTCAAAAAGCGTGAACTCTGCACTATATTCACCCTCTTCAAAGTCACTGTCCACAGTTAAAAATCTCTCTTCATCATCTACAATGTAAGCGCCAACTGCTACATTTTCAAAACCATACAGTGTATTGATGTCACAAAGGAAATATCCACCATTGTTTAAGTGCTCTTTTACGCACCCTAAGAAATGTGCTAATTGTGTTTTATCCAGATAGTTTAACATGTCAAACACAGCCGTCAGGAGATCATAATGACCGTTTAAATCACATAAGTCTATACACTCCGCATCATAACCTTGTTCGAGTGTTTTGGAGACCATAAGAGGACTGAGGTCTATCCCTTTAACTTGAGGGATCTCTAATGCACCTTGTATTTGACGTAAGAAATCTCCAGAACCACAACCCACATCTAATAGGGTATCAAAATCTATAGAGTTTAAAAAAAGAAGGTAATGTGCATAGAGACTTGGAGCAGCCTCTTTTACACCAAGAAGATCCTCTACTTTTGCGTAGAGGTCAAGTGAGTCTGCAGTAGAATTAGCCACGGCTTTCTACAACAGTTTTGATCTTTTCATACAAAGAGAGAATCTCTTCTTTCTTTCCATAAAAACTATTTTTGTTTGAAATCAAATGTGCAGAAGAATCCATAATATCTTCAGCCACTTTCAATCCATTTTCTCTCATCGTTGAACCTGTTTCTACAATGTCCACAATAGCATCTGCCAAACCTACAAGTGGAGCCAGTTCTATGGAACCATACAATTTAACCACTTCCACACCTACTGCTTTTTTGGCAAAGTAGTTTTTGCTGATATTAACCATTTTTGTAGCCACTTTGATGTTAGGACGTGACCAGTCCAGTTCATCTTCGTTCTTAATACCGATAGACACTTTACACTTGCCCAACTGCATATCAAGGAGCTGGATAATATCCAGCTCTTTTTCAGTAATAACATCAAGTCCTACAACACCGATATCTGCTGCTCCGTGTTCTACATATGTCGGAACATCTTGATTACGTACGTTTAAAAAACGAAATTCACCCATATCTAAAATGAGTTCTCTGCCTTCAAACTTGAATTCTCCGCCGAAAATTTCAGCAAATATTTCAAGTGTTTGTTCTGCTATTCTTCCTTTTGGAAGTGCTACTGTTAACATATCTCTGTTTCCTTAATCACTTTTCGCATCCCGTTAAATACCAACATTTCATCGTAAATGGCTTCTTCAAAAAAACTTGACAAAATTTTTCCATCTCCACCTGTAAAGTAGAGTTTTTTACCATCACTATGCTTATCTATGAGTGCTTTTATGGACGCGATTATACCATAGCTTATCCCATCTTTAGTTGTAGTAGGTAATCTCTCTAAAGATATTGTATCGTTCAACTCTGTGTCTAGGACCGGGGAGATGGAGCTATAAGCTTTTAGCATCGATTTTAAACCGGGTAATATAAATCCGCCCATATACTCACCATTTTCCATAATATCAACAGTAATTGCAGAACCGGCATCCACAAAAACACCATCATCATGACTTAGACATAATGCTCTTCTATCTACACCCATCGTTTCATATGCACCTTGCAATTGTATCTCTTGGGAGATATTTTTCCACAAAGATATATTTTCTATAGTACTGTCCAATTGTTGTTTCACTGAAATATAACAGAGTGCTTCTTTACTGTATTTACGGATAGCATCTGCATAAGACAAATGCTCTACATCAGAACCATTATAGATATGAAAATAGCTATTGCCGATATCTGCAAGTAACATGAATGTTCCTCCTTTTCAAGTTTTTCCTCCGTGGCTTCGCTTTGCTCCGACCACTCTGGTTCCGTCACTACAATCGCGAAACTATTCACGATTGTTTAACGCTCCTCATACCACACCTTCCAACCATTCTCTTCCAACATAGCCTTAGCATGAGAACACAATGGTGCTTTGATCAGTATATATTTTTTGGTGATCTTGCTATCAATATATTTTTCTAATTTTTCATGTAAAAGAATTAATTCAGCTGCTTCTTTTCGAAGTACCCTGCTCTTCTTTTCAACTTCCATAACCAGTGCATAATACCCTTTCAGATTAACACCTAAATAGAGTGAAACCTTTTTACGAGAACCCAACTCTTTTGGCAGGATCTCCTGAAGAGATTTAAAAATGATATTTTTATGGTTTAAATATTCAACCAATGCTTTCATGATACTCCTTTTAACGGATGATAACTATTCATCGTATCGGCTAAATTCTGTTTTTGTATATGTGTATAGATCTGTGTGGTCTCCAGAGAACTATGTCCTAACAACTCTTGCACAACACGTAGATCTGCTCCACCAATGATCAACGCAGAAGCAAATGAGTGTCTCAATACATGCGGTGACACACCTAAATACTTCTTCACTATTTTATAGGCAGAAATGCGACTGAGCAGGTCGCCTTTGTAATTTAACCAGATATAACTACTGGCTATATCCTGTTCCTGCATATACATCTCCAATGCCTCAACCGCTATAGGTGCGAGAGGGACAATACGTTCTTTTTCCCCTTTGGCAAAACGTATTTTCAGCCATCCGTCTACAATATCGCTACGCTGTACGTTCAATGCTTCAGAAATGCGACATCCGCTTGCATATAAAAATAATATCAGTGCATAGTCGCGTAATCCCATTACTTTACCTCTGTCAATGTTTTTTAAGCCTTGCAATATATCATCACTACTCATATATTTTGGTAGGTTCTTTGGTATTTTTGCCATAGGTATCTTAATTTTTTCATGCTTGAAATCCTGTCTGTGACAGAAATGAAAAAATGTATTGATAGAAGAGAGTTTTCTGTTTAACGTTCTTTTGTTTTCAAAGGTAGCTAAAAATTTTAGTATATCAGTCGTATCAAGTTTAGTCAGTGTTTTTTGACTTAACTCTTCCAGTTGGGTAAGGTCACCCAGATAAGAAGAAATAGTAAGTGTATCCAGTGCCTTTGTGACACTTAGATACTCTTCAAAAGCTATCAGCAGATCACTCATAACCTAATTTAGATAATTCAATTATATCACCATCTTTATAGAGCTTTGTTCCTGCAATAAATGCCGGTTCACTTACTTCTCCAAGATCATAGATCTTGTGTTTTGTTAAAGCACTGTCCATAACGATAAGTGAACCTCCCTGATCTAGCCCATACACTCTACCATTAAAGGCTGTACCTACAGAGTAGTGTGCAAATTTATACTTTGATTCTCCAACCTTTTCAAGACCGCTGTCTAAAGCAATAATTTCTCCCTCTTTTGTAAAGAGATAAATGATACCGTTGTCAAAAGCTACTTCAGAGATATTTACTTTAAACTCATTCTGTCCATCATTGCCTAAAGTAAGTAGTCTTTTTGGCGTTGCAGCGATCATAGTGTTACCTTTACGAGACAAATATATAACATTGTTAAATACTTTTTCCGTACTGAGATAGACTACTTTTGCATTTTCACTGTCGTTTATATTGACAATAATGAGTTTTCCGTCAAGCATAGGCATAACAACTAAACTATCAATAAAGATCGGACTTGCTGCTCTTGTATCGATGGCAAATGTTGTCTCAGAACGACTTTCAACCACTTTTTTATTGCCTGCCATTTGATAAATACCAAAAGTATTGCTGTTAAGAATATATGCGATCACACCATTATGGATCGTTGCAGAAACAACAGGTACTTTTAGAGAAACTGCACGTACTGCTTCTTTAGTCTTTTTATCAATGATCTTTAAAATACCCTCAGCATTTCCAGCCAGCACATAGGTATTGTCTTCATTTAAAAATCTATACCCTTCACCAATGTTGATACTGCTTACACCCTCTTTACTAATGTATTTACCACTTTTAAGTGTTCCGCCTTCACGACTGATATCACTCATACTTCCACCATACGAAGTTGAAGCATTTGATGCTGAAAATGTTTGTTCTGGTTCAAAATACTTTTTACTGCTACATCCTGAAAACAATAATGCTGCTATGGTAAAGGTGATCAGTGACAAAACTTTCATTAGTTTGCCTTTATGGTAGAGTGTCTAAGGAACTCGCTAACGACTGAAAGAGCTGAGCGTTCATCTATAAGTTCCAATTTATTCTGAGCCATTTTTACATCACCTGCAACGATGGCCAAGTATGCTTCTTCAATCAGTGCCAGCTCATTATAGAGTTTTGAATCCACAGGTTTTTTACTGAGCGCGCCAGCGGTATAAGCACTTGCATCTGCTATCACATTATTCTGACTTGCAGCCAAAGATTCTAACGCTTTAACATCTTCTTTTTTCACTGCCTGCGCATAGCTATAAAGTTCAAAAAGTGCCGGATTGTTCTCTTTAAGTACATTCAACGCATTTGCATCATCACTTTTAGTCTGTAGTGTTAAGAAGGCTTCATTTGCTTTTACAAGTTTTGATTCATGCATTGTAGTCATCACTGCCTGACCACCAAAAAACAAAATAAGTGCTGCAACAACACCCCACAATTGAAACTTGTATTTTCTGTAAAGTGACTCTAATTTAAAAGCACTCTCAAGTACCTTTTCATCACCACTTAACTCTTTTTTTACATAATTCACATCATCTTTAATGCTCACGTACTTCTCCTGCAACATTTTAATGCTTATATTATACCCTTTGGAGTTAAAAGAGGGGTTATAGAACCCTCTGAATAACATAGATACACAGAATGAATTTTGGAAACGTAAGATTTTGCTAGAGGGTTCTATAGTTCGACTACAGTAATTCCTAAGTTTCCAGGCATTCGATAAAATTTCTCTATTTTAGGATGTCTTTTAAGATATTCACTCACCAATTTTGATAACACTCCTCCACCGGTACCGTGAATGATCTGTACTTCACTCAGTCCGTTCACCAGTGCATCTGAAAGAAATTTATCTACGGTGTCTATGGCTTCATCTGCGTACATCCCGAGTAGTTTTACAGAGACAGCTGCCCCTGATTTTTCGACATTGACCTTGACTTCTTTTGCTTTAGGTTTGACTTTTATTTGAGGCGTATTCCCTCTTCTTTTGAGTTGTCCCAAAGGCACTCTCATCTTCAAACCGTCTACGATGATCGTAGCATCTTTTCCACGGATAGCAAGTATCTCACCTTTGTGAGATCGGTACTTCACTTTATCACCCTCTTTAAGTGGTATTTCATCTACAGATTGGATCTCTTTTTGCTTGAAATCTTTACGTTGATGTGCCACATTCAGCAGACGTCTCCCCTCAGTGGATTCTTGTACTTTAAGCGCTTCTCTTGCTTTTTTAGTCGCTGCATTATAACGGTTCTCAAGTGTTGCGATGGCTTTTCTATGACTCTCCTGAAGCTTCACTTCTTCATCGATAAGTTTCTGTTTTTGTCTCTCTACAGATTTTAGCTCTTCATCTATCTTATTTATTTTCATGCGCATTTCACGTTCAAGTGAAGTAGATTTCTCTATCAGTTCATTAAGGTTTTCTTTGTCTTCTCCATAGACCTCTTTTGCTTTGTTCACAATGGACACAGGTACCCCATAACGTTGTGCTGTCTCAAAAGCATAACTCTTTCCGATACTTCCTTGTAGGAAAGTATACGTAGGGACTCTTCTCTCTTCATCGTAGAGTGCTGCAATGAGTTCTACCTCATCATCACTTGCCATCAGTGAGGCTAACCGCTTATGGTGAGTCGTAACGATGAAGCTAATACCTTTTTTTCGTAGTTCGTCCAACATCACGCGAAATAGACTGGCTGCTTCATCACTGTCTGTCCCGAGTTCTATCTCATCAACCCCTACACTGGCATCTTCTTTGTTACAGAGTTTTGCAAATTCCTGCATACGTCCTGCAAAAGTGGAAATGTCATTCTTTACCGATTGTGGGTCATCTATAACCGCTTCAATACTCTTGTAATGTCCCACTTCTGTTTGTTCAGCATCACATTTAAAAGGAAGCAAATACTTACTCATATAAACTGCTGAAAGCATCGACTTGAGTAACATCGTTTTACCACCGGCATTGACACCTGTCACAAGCATAATTTGTTTGGAGAAATCCATCGTGATGGGTACTGGGTTTTCTATAGCAGGGTGAGCAAAATCCTGTAATTTGATACGTTTATGTTTGCTTGGTAAGATGAATTCATACTCTTTTGCTCTTGCAAAGCTTACACGTGCCTGGTAGTGGTCAAATCTGTCATACTCTTTATTAATAAATGCCAGAAAACGTTCCCATTTGAAAAAGATCGCTGAGATACTTTTACAATAGGTATAGATCAACTCCTCTTTACTACTCAGCAGTGCAGACTCTTTCTCTTTTAAGTGAGAGATACTTTGTGGAATGATATAAAAAAAGCCTCCAGGACTACGTGCAGCTACCGTAGCTTTAATAGCATTGTTAAACCCACCACGTACAAGTAAAGTCTCTTCACCCCCATTGAAATGCACTTGGGTATCGACAAGATAGTCCCGCAACTTACTGGAGTGCGCCAATTTATAGAGTGTCTCTTTGATGTCTATCTTGTTTTGCTTGATGGCACGTTCAAGCTTATAGAGTTCCGGGTCACGTTCAGGGTTTATATCTCCTTCAGCTGTAAAGTATCCTATGATCTCTACGATCTCTTCCGGTATCTCTATTCCTTGTATCCAGGAGATCAGTGGCTCTGTAAACCCTACTGTATTCAAGGTGTTGAAATATGAAAACATGGTCACAAAAGCATAGATCTCATCCAGTGAAAGTACCCCTTGTTTTTTAATAAGATTAAGTTCTCTATCTAAGTTAGGTACGGATTTTGGTAAAGGAAACTGTACCTTAGAGAGTGCTTGTATATAACGATAATGCTGGTTGATGTCACCCATCATCGCTACAGGTTTTTCTCTGGCTAAAAATTTTTGAAACTGCTGGATGTACCCATCAAGATCCAGTTTTTGAATAATGGTTTTTTCGGTACTATCCTTCGGATGCATCAATTTATGCCTCTCCACGTATCTGATACGTGATATCTCCCGCACCGAAAGCTGTAACAAGTCCCTCACTGTATTCTCGTATCACATGCCCATCTTTAAATACTTTGACGACACCGTCTTCTTTCGTGACAGTGTCTGCCATAAGAAGTTTGTAGCGGCTGAATGCTCCCTTGAGGTCTATGTCTACTTCTAATTCCCCTGCTGCCCAGATAGGAAGAATAACAAGTTCATCTACACCTTCAAAACACTCTACAAATGCGTGTAGGTTATCCATCGTACGACTGTACTTATGTGGTTGCCAAATCACGTTTAGTTTAGAGAATTCACGCAGACCTTTATAGATCTGAAGTGACTCCATCGTGACTTTTATCTCTGTAGGGTGGTGCCCATAATCATCTATCACCACACACTCTTCCTGGTTTTGTACGATATCAAAACGTTTTTTAATGCCTTTGTAGTGTAAAAGATTTGCCCTTATCGCTTCTAGCTCTTCGCCTAGCTCTAAAGCACCTAATATTGCTAACGCGGCATCCAAAGCAATGTGATTTCCAAAACCGAATACTTCAAATACACCCAGGTCCAAAAGTTCAAATTTTGTATGAGGTTCACCATCGACCAAAACAAATTCTATGTTCTTGATATCTTTGGAAGGGTAAAGCCTAATGCTATCCATCTCCAAAGAAGAGAGGAATTCATCTTCTCCATTGATGACACGTATTTTGGCCAGTGATAAAAAGTTTCTATAGGCATTATAAAAACGTTCTTCGTCATACTCATAGTATTCCATATGTTCTGGTTCTACATTGGTCACGATGGCAAGATATGGATTGGAATTTAAAAAACTTTCATCACTCTCATCTGCTTCAAACACTACTTTGTTGTTAGGGTAATTACGTACGTTTGAACCAAACTCTTTACTGATAGCGCCTATGAGTGCATTGGACTCTGGAATGATGGAAGAGAGCATCGCAGAAGTGGTACTCTTACCATGTGCTCCACCCACAGCATAGACTTCTTTATCACCTAAAATACTTTTTAAAGACTCTTTACGTGAAAGTAACTCTATCCCTAACTCTTGTGCTTTTTGATACTCAGGATTGTTAGGACGAACAGCAGCAGAGTAGATCACTCTGTCCACACCTTCCACAGCATCTTCATGGTGAGGTATGGTGATCTTGGCATCGAAATTCGTTGCCAGGTCATTGGTTATCTCTGTTTGCTTAATGTCTGAACCGGAGATCTTATGTCCATCATTAAAAAGAAATTTAGCCAATGCAGAAAGTCCAATACCCCCGATACCTATAAAATGAATCTTCATCTATTTACTCTCATCCAATACTCTAAGTTCTTCTTTACCCTGCTTTACATGTTTTGCAAACATCGTCAGTAAAATATCTGTAGGCTGGGTAAATGTCTGTATGAAAAACGCTAAAGGGTCATGCTCATCTACACCTTCAACATCTACAAGGTTTTCTATAAAATCTTCAAAGCTGTTTCCAGCCATCACAGCAGCTGCATGTACCATCATCGCATCTTTCAGATCTGCATGGTCGATCGTATAGTTCAACACAAGAAAGATCTCTTTTGCACCCTTTTTATCATTCTCGCTGTAACGCTGGATACCATGTTCATAGATGGCTCTTGCCGTTGCCAGATCTTCTGCATCATTCATATCAAAAGACTGAGATGTAGAGAGTTTTTCAGCCAGTCTGTCAAACGCTGTGTTTACAATAAATGTAAAGATCTCGTTGATATCATCTTCCGGTGCTTCGATGATAAGCTGTGCATCTAAAAGCTGATACCCTTTTGCGATACTCTCTTCTTTTTTACATTCAACTTCCAGTCTTTGAATATTCGCTAAAAACTCTGGGTCTTTTTTTAATTCTTCTACGTGTATTTCCGGTGATTCTATCATGATTGCTCCAATGCTGATTGTATTCGTTCTAATGCTTCTCTTGTCTTCTCTGCTTCATACACAAGGGCCAGTCTTATATACCCTTGACCTTCACTCTCGCGTCCTAAAAATGAACCGGGAATGACTTTGAGATTATACTCTTTAAAAAGTTTTACAGTAAAGGCTATCTCATCTTCGACTTTGAGCCAAATGTAGAATGTCGCTTCAGGAGTATCTACACCTAAAACCTCTTTGGCTATTTCAAAATTCTTTTTATATTTTGCTCTAAAACCATCTACATGTTCCTGATCCGCCCATGCTGCTGCTGCAGCATGTTGAAGCGGTAACGGTGAAGCACAACCCACATAGGTTCTGTAGACCATATACTCTTTCAGTATCTCTGCATCTCCTGCTATGAACCCTGAACGTAGTCCCGGTGCAGATGAACGCTTAGAGATAGAGTTGATCACCAACACATTTTTAAAACTTTCATTGCCTACTTCTATACTTGCATTGAGAAGTGATGGCAGAGGCTCACCTAAATAAAGGTCAGCATAACACTCATCATTCAAAAGTACGAAATCATGTTTCAAAGCCAACTCCACCCAACGCTTCAGATCTTCCATACACATGACTGATGATGTAGGGTTGTTAGGTGAATTAAGTATGACAAAATCTGCTCTGCTTAATGATTCTTCATCTACTACGGGTTGAAAGTCATTTGTTTCATTGAGATTCAGGTAGATCACTTCAGCTCTACATGCCTTGGCTGCACCTTCATAGATCTGATAAAAAGGGTTAGGGAAAACCATTATAGGATCTTCTATATCGTGCAGTAAAAATTGTGGGAAGTTAAAAAGTACTTCCCTTGTCCCAAAAGTAGGAATGATCTGTGCATTTGTAAGTGTGAGACCGAAACGCTTTTTGTTATATGTCAACATCCCTTCTCTAAGCTC
>NZ_JBFFOH010000085.1:0-10176 GCF_041562805.1 Sulfurovum sp.
GTGGAACCTATTTTGTCAAAAACTATTTTCATAGTTTTTTACTTAGTGAATTTCTCTCTGTGCAAAAAAGAAGTTAATTTCAATGTTCGCGTTTTCAACAGAGTCACTTCCGTGTACTGCATTTGCATCGATACTGTCTGCAAAATCTGCTCTGATCGTTCCAGCTTCTGCTTCTGCAGGGTTAGTAGCACCCATAAGGTCTCTGTTTTTAGCCATTGCATTCTCACCTTCAAGTACTGTTACAACAACAGGTCCTGAGATCATGAAATCTACAAGGTCCTTAAAGAAAGGTCTCTCAGCGTGAATCGCATAAAATGCTTCTGCATCTACACGTGAAAGTCTTGTTTTCTTAGTGGCTGCAATTCTAAGTCCTGCTGTTTCAAATCTTGCAAGAATCTGTCCTACAACGTTTTTAGCTACTGCATCTGGTTTAATGATTGATAATGTTTGTTCCATCTTTATATTCCTAAAGCGATAATTTACTTCCAAATTAAATTATGTGGAGAGTATTCGGGCGGAATTCTACCTAATAAAGTATTAAAATAAGTTTAAGTTTTGAAAGGGTCAAGCGGTATAAGTTGAGACTACCAAGTGGTAGTCTCTGTAAAGTGATGAAGATTAGTCTACTACAACGTTTTTATGAGCTGCTCTATCTTCTAATGAGATATCATCTCTCATTGGCATTTCAGCATCTGCATCTTCCATAACGTAGTTTAGACCATCAACGTAGTTTCCACCCATGAAGTGATCTTTGTGCTCAGCCGTGAATGGCATATCCCAAGTAATACAACCCTCTGTTGGACACGCTTCAGCACATGCTGGAGAGTCGAAGTGATCTACACACTCAACACATTTGTCAGGATATACATAGTATAATTCCTCACCCGTTGGATTATCATCCTCATCTACAATTGCTTCTACTGGACATTCGTCAATACATGCCGCACAGTTGATACAAGTATCACCAATAATTACTGCCATTTTTATTCCTTTATAGTTATATACGCAAACTATAGCTAAAGATTTTTAAAAAAAACTTTAATCTCTTTAGATAATTTGTTAAAGTATTCAAAAGAGTCAATTCATTACACTCTCACAAAGACTAAATGTTCAAATACTTCTTTATCTCATCTATTCTATCTGTTTTCTCCCAGTTAAACCCATCTTCTTCTCTTCCGAAGTGACCATAAGCTGCTGTTCTACGATAAATAGGTTTAAGTAGATCCAACGCATCCATAATACCTTTCGGTGTAAGATCAAAAAGTGACTCGACACAAGATGTGATCAACTCTTCATCTACTATTGCTGTACCGTGTGTATCAACATAAATAGAGACTGGTTTAGCTACACCGATCGCATACGCTATTTGCAGTGTTGCTTTATCGCACACACCTGCGGCTACAAGATTCTTCGCTACGTACCTTGCAGCATAAGCAGCAGAACGATCCACTTTTGTAGGATCTTTACCTGAGAAGGCTCCTCCACCATGAGGGCAAGAACCACCATAGGTATCGACAATGATCTTTCTACCTGTAAGTCCCGCATCACCTTGAGGTCCACCGATAACAAAACGCCCTGTGGGATTAATATGATACGTGATGTCATCAGACATTAACTCAGTTGGTATCACGGCTTTAATGACTTCTTCAAGTACTGCTTTTTGTACCTGTTCAAGTGTCACTTCCGGATGATGCTGAGTAGAAACTACGATAGTATCTATAGAAACCGGTTTCCCATCTACATACTTGACTGAAACTTGTGCTTTACCATCTGGACGTAAGAACGGGACAGTACCATTTTTACGTACCTCTGCAAGTTTGGCAGTGATCTTATGTGCCAGTGATATAGGTAAAGGCATAAGTTCTTTAGTCTCGCTACAAGCATAACCGAACATAAGTCCCTGGTCACCTGCACCGATCTCTCCTGAAGCCTGATCAACACCCTGGTTGATATCAGGGCTTTGCTCTCCTATACCGTTAAGTACCCCTGCAGACCTATAGTCAAAACCATAACTTGCATCCGTGTAACCTATTTCCCTTATGACCTCTCTTGCAATCTCTTGCATCGGTGCATAAGCTGTTGTTTTTAGTTCTCCTGCGATAACACAAAAACCATTGCTCAGTAACGTCTCAC
Organism: Sulfurovum sp.; assembly: GCF_041562805.1. Classification (GTDB taxonomy): domain Bacteria; phylum Campylobacterota; class Campylobacteria; order Campylobacterales; family Sulfurovaceae; genus Sulfurovum. Next base: position 2,134 of record NZ_JBFFOH010000085.1, read on the forward strand.
AAGCCACTCTGGCCTGAGGATCTTTTTCGATGATATAGTCGAGTATAGCATCTGAGATCTGGTCAGCCATTTTATCCGGATGACCCTCGGTTACCGATTCACTTGTAAAAATGTATTCGTTAGCCATTTTTTTCCTTTGTTTTATTTTTCTCACTTCTGCGCTAAAGAGCGATGCCCATAAACCACTAAATGATCTTCGGTGAAGCTTCGCCATATGGCTCAGAGAATTTTTTAAATTTTTGTTCACTGTCACTGAACTTGATGAAATATCTCAAAAGATACTTTATCAAACACAGATTTGATGTAGAGGTCATTTCCTCTACACGATCCTCTTTGCCAACTGCTCAGGTAATATCCCTAGAGACTCTTCTACCCGCTTTGTATTACCATGAGTGATAAAGGCATCATCATACTCAAACGTGGTCAACTCTACATCGTTTATCTTCTTTTGACTTAAGAGTTCCAAGATGGCTGATCCTACACCACCCAGTGCTGCAGAATCTGAAAATACAAACCATTTTTTATACTTGGCACTTAAAGACACAAGCATCTCCTCATCCAATGGTTTCACAAAACGCAGATCCAACACTGCAGGATTGACTTCAAGAAGTTCAGCTACTTGTTGGGCACGTCCGACACCATTACCGTATCCGATAAAAAGTATCTCTTCACCCTCTTGCAGTAAAATAGACTTCCCTAACTCATAGGCTGTACTCTCTTTGTCTTTAGCCAAAAATGCCCCTCTGGGGTATCTAAACGCACAAGGATGATCATACTCTTTGGCAAACTCCATACAAAGCTTCATTGTTGTTTCATTATAGGGTGCAAGCAATGTCATATTTGGTATACCTCTGAGGTAAGAGATATCAAAAGCACCTTGATGCGTCTCTCCATCTTCTCCCACTATACCTGCTCTATCCAATGCAAAAGCGACACCTAGATCCATAAGCGCTATATCGTGAATAAGCTGGTCAAAACCACGTTGCAGGAAGGTTGAATAGATCGTACAAAATGGCTTAAACCCCTCTTTTGCCAATGGTCCCATAGAGGTTACAGCATGTTGCTCTGCGATGGCAACATCCCAAAAACGCTCAGGGTATTTTTCAATAGCAGCACTCATGCCTGTACCGCTTGGCATAGCAGCAGTCACTCCTACCACTTTTTCATCTTCATCTGCAAGTGCTATCAAAGTATCAGAAAAAATAGCTGTTGCGGCTTTTGCACCATTCTTTTTAGGTGCTTCCCCTGTTTTAAGATCAAAAGCACTTACTCCATGCCAGTGTTCTTTCGTACCCTCAGCTATCTCATAGCCCTTCCCTTTAGTCGTTTGCGCATGAATGATCACCGGTTTACCTAAAGCTTTGGCTACTTCCATTGTCTCTATCAGTGATTCAATATCATGACCGTCTACAGGACCTATATACTCAATCCCCATCTCTTCAAATAAAATACCCGGGGTGATAAGTTTAAAGGACTCTTCAAACCTTTTTGCCATATACGTTGCACCTTCAGGTAAATGGTCAAGCACTTTTTCTACTTTTCCTTTGAATTTCTGATAAAAGGAACCAGCCATCGTTTGAGAAAGTAGTTTACTGATCGCTCCTATAGGTTTTGCGATACTCATTTCATTGTCATTTAAAATGATGACCACCGGGTATTTTCTGTCACCCAGTTCGTTCATTGCTTCATAAACCATCCCGGCAGACATACTTCCATCACCTATGAATGCAACAGGCACTCGCTCTTCACCTTTCAGTGCTATGGCTTTTGCTGCGCCCACTGCCAGTGAGATAGAAGTAGAACTGTGCCCTGCCACATAATAATCATATTGAGATTCTTTAGGTTTAGTATATCCACAGATGCCTCCAAACTGACGTAAGGTATCAAATGTATCCCATCTGTCCGTCAAGAGTTTATGCGCATACGCCTGATGGCTTACATCAAAGATAAAAGGATCTTTCTCTACATCAAAAACCTTATGCATCGCTATGATAAGATCTGTTGCACCCATAGTAGAACTCAAATGCCCACCATTTTTACTTACTGTATCCAATATCTTTTGTCTGATATCTTCAGCTAAAGTATTGAGTTCATCTATAGAATGTGCTTTTAAATCTATCATCTTTTTATTTCCCTAGTAAATAGGCACTTAGTAGTTTTTTTGTGAAAACTATCTGTGCATCATCATACACTAAGCCTATATTGTCAGCTAAATGTTTTAGTTCTTTTTTTGTTACTTTTTTCATCATACTGTGCGCTGCTTTATGTTGGATAAAGTCACTTAAAATAAAAGGTTCAATCTCTACTTCATTTGCTTTTACGATCTCAATTTTTTTCAAGCTGTCACTTCTAAAAAATGTTTAAAGAAAACATCATTTTGTTTTGCTGTGCCTATGGTGATCCGTATCGCATTCATTTCATAAGAAGCAAGGTTTCGGATGATCACACCACGCTTAAGTAAAGCATCTGCTATCTTGGTAGAATCTATACTCTCATCAAACAGATACGTGATAAAGTTTGTATAACTCTCTATGTATTTGAATCCCTGTGCATCAGCAAAAGCTTCATAACGTTTTATCTGTGCCTGATGCAAAGCGATAGATTCTGCTACAAAATCATCATCTTTACACGCTGCTATGGCAGCAGCCAAAGAGAGTGTAGAGATGTTAAATGGAGGACGCATTTTATAGAGTTCATGGATAAGCTCAGTTTGAGCGATACCATAGCCTACACGCATACCACCCAAGCCATACGCTTTTGAAAATGTACCGAGATAAATGACATTTTCAAACCCAAGTAGATCATTAGGCGTGATAGCATATTTCTCATCTTTGGCCGCAGCATACTCCATGTAAGCACCATCTACAACGATCAAGGTATCACTATCTACTGCATTGATGATCTCCAATACCTCTTCTTTACTCGTTGCATCACCAGTAGGGTTGTTCGGTGTACAAATGTAAATGATCTTTGGTTGATGCATACGGTATGCTTCCATAAACTCATCATACTTATGTTCATGGCTTGCCGTACGGATGATCTTTGCACCCATCTGCTTGGCATAGATCTCATACATGGCAAATGTCACGGCCGACATAAGTACTGAAGAATTTTCATCCAAAACAGCACGAGAGATAAATTCTAAAACCTGATCTGAACCCGCACCGATGATAATATTCTCATCTTTCACACCATACTTTTCAGAAAGTGCCGCCTTGAGCTCAAACATGCTGTCATCAGGATATAAGTGTGCTTTGTGTGAATTATCAACTATCGCTTTTGCTACTGACGGACTTGTTCCTATAGGGTTTTCATTAGAAGCCAGTTTCACCACATCTTCAGCAGAAATACCAAATTCACGTACCACAAGCTCTATAGGTTTACCCGCTTCATACGTTTTAATGTTTTGTAATACTTTGTTAAATCTCATTCTTCTTTTTCTCCATTATGACTTACTGCTTCTTTTAAATATCATCGATCTCTTTAACATATGAACCCAATACTTTGATCTCATCTTGATGCTTTTCTAAAATAGATTTAATATGAGCATCGTCCTTATGTCCGTTGAACTCTATGAAAAAGATCGACTCACCATCTACAATATGTGACTTAATTTTTGTCAAATTCACTTTCGCTTCTTCGAAATTATTGAGGAAGTCCACCAGTGCACCTGGTTTATCCAAAAGTCTCACAAGCAATGACGTTTTATCATTCCCTGAAGCTGCATTTTCAAAATCAGAGATGATAAAGAATCGTGTTTTATTGTTACTGTTGTCTTCTACATTGTTAAAGCGTATAGGTAAATTATTTAACTTTGCTGCTACCGCAGGACAGAGTGCTGCTGCGGTGTCGTCTTTAAGTGCAAGCTTGGCTGCCTTTGCCGTTGACTCTACGGGGATATGTTCTACTTCATCCAAGCCCAAGTCTTCCAAAAACTTACGACACTGTCCAAAAGCGATATCTTTAGAGTAAATTTTTGTGATCTTCTTGATATCATCATTCACTGTAGCAAAAGCCAAATGCACATCTATCATGACTTCAGCGATAATTTTAAGATCATACTCATCCAGACAATTGATCGTATCACTTACAATTCCATTGGAAGAGTTTTCTATAGGGATCACACCAAATTTCGCGGTGCCTCTTTTTACTTCACGAAAAATACCCGGTATAGAACTCATAGGCAGGTATGCACTCATCGCACCAAACTTACTTTCAGCTGCCTGATGTGTAAAACTTGCTTCAGGACCCAGGTATGCTACAGCTTCAGGAAGTTCCAGATTTCTGGCTACGGCAAACATCTCTAAAAAGAGTGCATCGATCGCAGCATCTGTAAGCTTTCCTTTATTTTGACTTTTGAGACGATTTAGAATAGCTTGTTCACGTTCAGGACGGTAAATAGGTGCACCTGTGGTATTTTTAACTTCACCTACCTGATGTACCAACTCCATACGTTCATTGTAGAGTTCTAACAATGCATTATCAATGTTGTCTATCTTTACCCTTAGCTCATCTAAAGTCATATTCAAACCCTGCCTTTTTTACTTTACTTTTCTAGATACTCAAGCTCTAAACGTACCTGATCTTCATACGTTTCACGCTTACGTATGAGTCTGTCTTTTCCACCTTCCAAGGCTACTTCTGCAGCTTTGTTACGTGTATTGTAATTACTCGCCATGGTAAATCCATATGCACCCGCAGAGTGTACCACAAGAAGATCATTATGATTCAATGGAGGAAGGGGTACATTTTTACCAAAGAAGTCACCGCTTTCACAGACAGGTCCTACCACATCTGCAGGTGTATTTTCACCCTCTACAAGTATCGCCTCTATCTTATGATACGCATTATAGAGGCTTGGACGCAAAAGGTCATTCATCGCACCATCTACAATGACAAAACGTTTTCCGTCATTCACTTTTTCATACAATACTTTGGTGAAGAATGCTCCCGCATTGGCTACCATGTAACGGCCTGGTTCGCATAACAGTGTCACATCTAAACCTTTGGTTGATTCAAATATAGCTTGAGTATATGCCTCGGCAGGAATAGTGATTTCATCATCATATACTACACCGATACCACCACCAACATCAAAGAATTTAATGTCGATCTTTATCGCTTTAAGTGAACGGACCAGATCTGCTACGATACAGCATGCCTCACGTATAGGTTCCAACTGTGTAAGCTGAGAACCTATGTGAAAATGAATACCTACAGGATTTAAAAACTCCGATTTATTTGCATAGATATACATACGTTTTGCCATATCTATCTCTACACCAAATTTGTTCTCATGCAGTCCTGTTGAAATGTATGGGTGTGTTTGAGGATCAATATTTGGATTAACGCGGATAGAGATACGTGCTTCTTTACCCAGTTCTTTCGCGACCATCTCCACACGTTTCATCTCAGCTTCGCTCTCTAAATTGAGAAGTAAGATATCCTGCTCCAGTGCTTCACGTATCTCATCATCACGCTTACCAACACCTGAAAAGATGATCTTGTATTTATCTACACCTGCAGTGAGTGCACGTTTTACTTCACCGATACTAACACAGTCAGCACCTGCGCCAAGCTTTGCCAAGTGAGCGATAACAGAGAGGTTTGAGTTTGCTTTTACTGCATAGTTGATAATAGATTTTTTACCTGAAAATGCATCTTTGAGTGTGGTATATCTATTTTCAATATAATCAAAATCATAAATATACAGAGGTGTACCATATTGGTTTGCCAATGCTTTATAATCAATATTCATTTATACTATCCTATATGCTCAATACCTTGAGTCTATTTTAGGGTGATTTTATCTAAAAGTTGATTAAAAGGTGCATTTAAAGTGCTACGGGGTATTAGACGAGGCTTTTTTCATTCGTATAGTAGATGTAAAGAGCATACACCCATAAAAGAATTACAGGCAATATAGCCGTCACTTCAGGAAGTAGAACACCGTTTGCCCCCATCTGACTTAAACCAAATAATATACCCCAAATTACAAATGTTGTAGCCAAAGAGAGTGCTATCACAGCACCCATATTCATCATTCTCGCATGGAAAGGGAGCTTAAAAAATAAAATAAGTAATAAAGCCATAGAGAAGAGTGGTACGATTACCTTATCATACAATGATGCCCTGATCTTATTGGAGCTTAGATTTTGCTTCTCCAACAATTTCCAGGTGGAATAAGCATCTAGTATATTCAATGCTTTACCCTCATAGAGTGATTCGATGATCTGGGGTTTATAGCCTTCTAATGTTTCTATATGCTCTTTATGCTCTACTGTGTATCTTTTCAATTCATTATTTTCATAGATGTGTGTTTTGAGTGTAGCATCATATGCGGTCCATATTTCACCGTCAAATGTTGCTATAGGAGCATTTATCGTATAACGTACCTGATGCCCTTCTACTTTAAAGATCGTAATGTCTTTGATCTTTTTTTCTATAGGATCAAGCTTGCTAATATAGACAAATGTATCATTATATTTGAAAAAAAGGTCATTGACATTATAAGCAGTCAATTCATTTTTAAGAAGGAATTCTGCTTTATCTTTTGCATAAGAAAATTGTGTAGTATGTAAGGTCAAAAAAATAAGATATGTCAGTGAAGCTACTGTAAACAATGGTATTAAAAGTCTTTTTTTATCGTATCCAAAGGCATGAAATGCTCCCATCGTATTATTTTTTACCAATGCAAGTTTTGTCATAATAAGTGCAAAAACAATAGCCAAAGGATAAAGTAATCCCAATGCCTCTTGCCACATGTAGAAGATATAGAGTACTTTATAATTTGAAGCAACTTCAAGTTTCTGCACATGTTGAAAATAATCAATCGCAGCAAAAGCAAAAGAGAGACCAAACAATATGGAGAGAAGATTTTTAATGTAGAGCTTAGCTAAATATCTAAAGTGCAATGAAGGATTAAACATGCTCATAGCGTTAAACCTTCTATGGATTTCAGACTGTACTTAGACTTGACTTCGTTAAGTTCCTCTCCAGATAGTACTTTACAAGCCTCTGCAACATGTGCTATCAGTGCATCTAACATAGAAACTTCATCTTGAGAAAAATCATGTAATACATAGTCTGATACTTGTGACTTATGTTCTGGTTTGCCCACACCTACTCTTACACGTAAATACTCTTTTGTGATATATGTATCGAGTGATCTGAGTCCATTGTGTCCACCATGTCCCCCACCTCTTTTAAAACGCACCGCACCAAAAGGCAGATCAATATCATCATGGATCACAATAATATCTTCAAGTTCTACTTTGAAAAAATGTTTTACAGGTTGTACGGATGTCCCTGAAAGGTTCATAAATGTAGTAGGTTTTAAAAAAAGTGTATTGGCAGCGCGATAAAGCTTGCCGTGAAAAGAATTTTTGGAAATATCTCGAGCAGAAAAATCATTAACAAGTTTGTCGATGATCTTAAAGCCGATATTATGTCGTGTATCTTCGTATTGTGATCCTGGATTACCTAGACCTACGAAGAGTATCACAACAGTGCTTTCATGCTATTATTTAGCTTTGATCACACCACAGATGGCAACATCTGGTCTGTCCATCATTTTACAGTTTGCAGGTACTTCAACATCTCTTACAAGAATTGATGCATCTCTTTCTAGTGGTTCTACATTAAGATCAAATCTTGCAGGCATATCTTCGATAGCGCCTCTTACTTTTAATCTTTTTTTAGACATAACAAGTACACCTTTGTTTTTAAGTCCAATTGGTGTTCCGTGCGTTACTACCGGTACAAGGAAGTTTGTTACCTGCCCTGGAACTGCTACTCTTAGATCTACGTGAGTTGCATCACCGTTTACCGGGTGTAGTTGATACTCTTGGATAAATACATTGATCTCTTTATCGCCAACTTTAACTGGGAATGCAAGTGTCTCTTTATTTCTTACTGTTCTTACAAATTCACCACGTTTAAATGCAGCGTTGATATTTTCAACACCATTTGCATAAATGTTTGCGATTAGATAACCATCTCTTTTAAGCTGCTTTGCATTACGCTTACCGATACTCTCTCTAA
>NZ_JBFFOH010000086.1:0-10031 GCF_041562805.1 Sulfurovum sp.
ACCTATTGTTTTGCCAAAAAGTATCAATATCACTCTTCAGTATAAACTCAGATAAATTTAACACAAACTTAACACAACTACACTAAGGTAAGACAAATTATATTAGGAGACAGGTATGAAAAAGGGAATTTACCTCTCTTTGGCATGTTCATTATGGATAAATGCTGCCGAAGTAGAGTTAGAAACGATATATGTAGAGACAAAAGTAGATACAGAGGTTATTAAAGATGTCAGTGGAGAGGAGATCAAGTCAGCCGATCTAGGGGAAGCATTGGCTAAACAATCAGCGAGTGTTTCACTCATACGAAGATCGGGTATCGCAAATGATATTATTGTCAGAGGTCAAAAGAAAGACAACATCAGTGTAACGATAGATGGTGTAAAAGTACATGGTGCATGTCCAAATAGAATGGACCCACCTATTTCTCATGTATTGACCAATAACGTAGATTATATAGAGATCAATGAAGGACCTTTTAATGTAGAAGATTTTGGGGTACTTTCTGCAGATGTAAAAGTGCATACTATCAAACCGGAAGAAGAGTTGAGTGGAGACATAAACCTGGGATTTGGAAGCTTTGGTTATAAAAAAGGTGCCTTTTCTTTAAGTGGAGGTATTGCAGAAAATGTAAGAGTTTTACTCAGTGGTTCAGCAGAGACAAGTGAACAGTATGAAGATGGTGACGGTAATGACTTTGTAGGGCAAATAGCCAGAAATATTGCAGAGGGTACGGCACCTGCTTCTGCACAGTATCAAGATCAATATAAAGATATGGATGCTTATACTAAAAAGACATTCATGGCAAAAGTTTTCTGGGATATTGCTGATAATCAGGAGTTAAGACTCGGTTACACTGCGAACAGAAGTGATGATGTTTTATACCCTTCTTCCAAGATGGATGCACTGTATGACGATTCAGATATTTATAATCTGGAGTATATTGCTAAAGATCTTGGAACCTATTCAAAAGAATTAAATCTTCAAGTTTATGAGTCTAAAGTGAAACATCCGATGTCAACAAAATATCGTGTAATGGGTGCAGTAAATTATATGACACATGCCTTAGATACAAAAACGCAAGGCGCTAAACTTAAAAATAGTTTTGCATTGGATAATCATACAATTACTGCCGGTTTGGATTATAGTAAAAGAAATTGGGATGGTGGTTATTATATGAATGATATACCGCTAGATATTGCATCAGGAGGTACGAGACCATATCATAGTATTTGGGATGTAGATACTGAAAATACGGCTTTCTTCATCGAAGATAACGTGAAGTTGGACAAAGTGTCACTTGATATGGGTCTTAGATATGACAATACTGACGTTGATTCAGGTAATCCGGCACAACAATCGAATGAGTATGATGAACTCAACGGATATTTGCTTGGAACATACCAGGCAAATGCGACTACTAAATATTTTGCCGGATTTGGTAAGTCATCAAGAGTACCAGATGCAAAAGAGCTTTACTGGATAGGAAGTATGGGTAATGCTGTAGGTACACCTGACTTGGAAAATACAGTGAACTATGAGTTTGACATGGGTGTTGAAAAACAATATGAAAATGCTAGTCTGAAAGTAAAAGCTTTTTATTCTAAACTGGAGGACTATATTGCATTTAATTCAAGTAATGTAAATATGATGGGGGCTTCGGTGAATGCCTATGAAAATGTTGATGCAAGTATATATGGATTTGATCTAAGTGGCACATATATTGCAACAGATTCACTTTATTTTGATTATGGTATGGCGTTTCAAAAAGGTGAAAAGGATGATCCATTGACTGGACAGACGGGTACAGATATGCCAGATATCGCACCGTTTAAATTAAATGCAGCAGTGAATTATGACTATGACAGTACATTAGCATTGAGAGCAGAAGTGATTGCAGCAGATGATTGGGATACTTTTGATTATGAGAATGGTGAACAAGAGTTAGATTCTTATGCTGTACTGAATTTAAAAGCAAGCCAAAAGTTTGCTAAAGCATTTGAACTTACTGTGGGTATTGATAATGTATTTGACAAAACATATGCAGTTTCAAATACCTATAGTGATTTGATATTGCTTGCTACACCAGGTAGTGAAGTGATGTTAATGAATGAGCCGGGACGTTATATTTATACAAATATTAGATATGAATTTTAATCATTGAAGATAAATTGATACATGGTGTCAACCATGTGTTAGTGTATCCTCATCTCTGTATTAAACGATATTTTAGTCTAAAGGTGTTTTTGTAGACGTTTTTTTACCTCTTTTCTCCACACAAACACGGATTTTATTAAAAATATAAGCTTTTTATACTTTTTTTGCTATAATTGAACGTATTTTTAACAAACTTAAGGAGTAGTCAATGGCATTATTTGATGATGTAAAAGAAGTAGTTGTAGAGCAACTAAATGTGAGCCCGGATGAGGTTAAAGAAGAGTCTAAATTCGTAGAGGATCTTGGGGCTGATAGTCTTGATGTTGTTGAATTAGTAATGGCACTTGAAGAGAAATTCGATATCGAAATTCCTGATGATCAAGCAGAAGCTATTGCAACTGTAAATGACGCAATCAAATTTATCGAAAACGTATAAGTTGAGTTCCCTCCGGGGAATTTGATAAAGTATCTATTAGTATTTTCCGAAATATTAATAGATATTTTATATAAGTGGAATAGGAGAGCCAGTGAAAAGAGTTGTAGTTACAGGATTAGGGATGATAAATGCCCTAGGACTAGATAAAGAAAGTGCATTTTCTGCGATCGTAGAAGGAAAATGCGGTATTAAAAATATTGAACTATTCGATACAGAAAAACATTCTGTAAGCATCGCTGGTGAAATAACAGATTTTGATCCACTCACAGTGCTTGACGCAAAAGAAGCAAAAAAAGCCGACAGATTTATACAGCTTGGTCTTAAAGCTGCTATGGAAGCTATAGGCGATGCGAAACTTCCAGAAGATGTAGATTTGGAAAGATTTGGTGTGGCTTCAGCCTCAGGTATAGGTGGATTACCAAATATTGAAAAGAACTCTGTTGTATGTGCAACTAGGGGACCAAGAAGAATCTCTCCTTTCTTCATCCCATCTTCTCTTGTCAATATGCTGGGTGGATTTATCTCTATCTATCAAGGACTTAAAGGTCCAAACCTTTCATCTGTAACTGCTTGTGCTGCTGGTACACATGCCATCGGTGAGGCTGCAAAGTCTATTATGGTCGGAACTGCAGACAAAATGCTAGTTGTTGGTGCAGAATCTGCTATCTGTGAAGTAGGTATCGGTGGATTTGCAGCAATGAAAGCACTCTCTACAAGAAATGATGACCCTCAAACTGCATCTAGACCATTTGATGCGGATCGTGATGGTTTTGTAATGGGTGAAGGTGCAGGTGCACTGGTATTAGAGAGTTATGATGATGCTGTTGCAAGAGGTGCAACCATTTATGGTGAACTGATCGGATTTGGTGAAAGTGGTGATGCAAATCACATTACGACGCCAACAATGGATGGACCTCTTCGTGCAATGAAGGGTGCTTATAAAATGGCAGGTGAGCCAAAAGTAGACTATGTCAATGCACATGGTACATCCACACCGATCAATGACAAAAATGAAACAGCTGCACTTAAAGAACTGTTTGGTGGTAAAGAGAACTGTCCCCCGGTAAGTTCTATTAAGGGGCAAGTGGGGCATTGTCTTGGTGCGGCAGGTGCCATAGAAGCAGTTGTATGCCTTATGGCTATGAGAGATGGTGTGCTGCCTCCAACGATCAACTATACAACGCCAGATGAGAACTGTGATTTGGATTATGTACCTAATGAGGCTAGAAAAGCAGATATCAACATTACTATGAGTAACTCATTTGGTTTTGGTGGTACAAACGGCGTAGTTATCTTTAAGAAAATATAAGGGTTAATGCATGGCAACTTATTTAGATTTTGAAAACAAAATTGAAAAGATACAAGAAGAGATTGTATCGGCGCATGCCATCGCAAATTTTGAGGCTGTCAATAAGTATCAACATGAATTAGAAAAAGAAGTACAGAAGACTTTTGGAGCTCTCAGTGATTTTCAAAAACTTCAACTTGCTCGTCATCCGGACAGACCGTATGCTTTAGACTACATCCGACTTTTGATGGATGATGCGTATGAGATTCATGGAGATCGTGCATTTAGAGATGATCCTGCTATCTTATGTTACATTGGTTGGATCAAGGGTCAAAAGACGATGCTTATTGGTGAACAAAAAGGGCGTGGTGTTAAAAATAAGATCAAAAGAAACTTTGGTATGCCAAACCCTGAAGGATACAGAAAAGCGCTACGTGCAGTGAAAATGGCAGAGAAGTTTGATATTCCTGTACTGATGCTCATAGACACTCCGGGTGCATACCCTGGTCTTGGAGCAGAAGAGAGAGGACAGAGTGAAGCTATTGCTAGAAATCTATTTGAATTTGCCTCTGTGAAAGTACCAATGGTTTCCATTGTCATCGGTGAAGGTGGTTCAGGTGGAGCACTTGCTATAGGTGTAGCAGATAAACTTGCTATGATGCGCTACTCTGTATTTGCAGTTATTTCACCTGAAGGATGTTCAGCAATTTTATGGAATGATCCGACTAAAGTGGAAGCTGCAACTAAAGCATTAAAGATCACACCAGATGATCTATTTGAACATGGTTTAATAGATGATGTACTTGATGAGCCTCTTATTGGCGCGCATCGTGATAAACAAACATCAGCTGATGTGATAAAGAAATATTTCCTTGAGACTGTCAAAGCATTAAGAGAACTTTCTGAAGATGAACTACTTGACAAGCGTTATAAGAGACTTACCGCAGTCGGCGCGTATAGCGAATAGTAACTAACACCTTTTATGATACACGACATAGCTCAAGCCATTGTAGGTTACATTGGAGATATGGGCTATTGGGGTATCTTTCTTCTCATGTTCCTTGAGAGTACTTTCTTCCCTTTTCCCAGTGAAATTGTTATGATCCCTGCAGGATATTTAGCCTTTAAAGGTGAAATGAATCTGTATATTGTCATTTTGGCAGGGATAGTTGGTTCTGTAGCCGGGGCACTGTTTAATTATTACCTGGCGATGCATTTTGGAAGAAAATTTATTTTACGTTATGGTAAATACTTTTTTATTAAAGAAGAAACATTAGACAAACTTGAAGCCTTTTTCGTTAAACATGGAGAACTCTCCACATTCAACGGAAGACTCATCCCGGGTATTCGACAACTTATTTCTTTACCTGCAGGACTGGCACGTATGAACATGGCTAAGTTTGCTTTTTATTCAGGCCTGGGTGCGGGTATTTGGGTGATCGTCTTGGTAGCTTTAGGTTATCTGTTAGGTTCAAATGAAGCACTCATCTCAGAATACCTACAGTCTGCAACATTGATCGCACTTCTTTGTGTAGTCCTGATCACACTCTTTTATGTCATTAGACACAAAAGAAGAAAAGAGATATTGGAAGATTAATTAACGCAACCAGTTGCGTGAGCTCTCTGCTGAGGAGAACCCAGTGTTAGCGTAACATATAGTGCTTCGCTCTATATTTGTCTCCCATAATCAAAAAGAGATATTGGAAGATTAGTTCAATATCCAAGTGATATATTTCTTCTTTTTGATTGTTGTCTTCTTCAATGCTTTAAATACTTTGTCTATCACGGTATGATGAAGTGCAACATAAGATTTTGTATCGGTGATATTGATCTTTCCTATCATTTTAGGATCAATGTTTATCTCTTTACACAATGTACCGAGTATATCTCCTGCACGAAGTTTGGTTTTTTTCCCACCGTTAATGCAAAGTGTATCGTACTTTGAGACCATTTTAAAGGAAGCATCCACACGTAAGTCTTTCATGTGGGCTGTACGAGCCTGAGAAGTAATGTAAGCGCATTTTTCACTGTCTCTTGAACCATAGAGTGAGATGGCTATACCGGTAGCATCTGCACGTCCTGTACGTCCTATACGGTGTGTATAGATCTCTGGATCAAAAGGTAGATCATAGTTGATAACCAGTTCGATGTCTTTGATATCCAGACCTCTTGAAGCCACATCCGTAGCAACCATGATACGTTTGGATCCATTGGAGAAAGCGATGACAGATTCATTACGTTCTTTTTGTTCAAGATCACCATGTATATCTATAACCGAATGTCCATGTTGATGTAATGTGTCTGTAAGTGAAATGACTTCTGCTTTAGTGTTACAGAAAATAAGGAGTGATTCTGGTTTATAGGATTGTATCAGTGCGGTAAGTGTTTTAAATTTATCAGCAGTCTCATAGACTATTTCATCTATCTTATCGCTCTCTTGAACTGTATCTACTTTAATGGTTATCGGCTGTTTCAATAGCGCTTTGGCTAGTTTCTCTATCTTTTCAGGAAAAGTGGCTGAGAAGAGTAGGGTTTGTTTTGCACGTGGCATGTTCGACCCTATCTTGACTATCTCGTCATAAAAACCCATATCCAGCATACGGTCTGCTTCATCAAGCACAAGTGTTTTAATACTGTCTAGTACCAGTGTCTCTTTTGCAAGGTGATCTTGTATGCGCCCAGGTGTACCTATAAGAATATGTGCCCCTTTTGCTAGTGATTCCGCCTGAGCACGAAGTGGCACTCCACCATAAAGTGTGAGGATCTTGAGATTGGGTTTATAGGCTGCAACTTTACGCAGTTCGATGGCTATCTGCTCAGCTAATTCACGTGTAGGTGTGATGATGATGGTTTGGGGTTTGTTATCATTCATATCTGTACGCACTACACACGGTAGTCCAAAGGCCAATGTTTTCCCCGAACCCGTCTTAGATTGCGCTAAGATGTCTTTACCATCCAAGATAGGATTGATGGCCTTGTCCTGTATTTCAGTCATTGTCGTAAAGTTTAGTATAGTGAGTGTTTCTAAAAGCTCTTTTGGAAGTGCTTCTATGCTATTAAATGTTGCCATATTATTGTATTCCAAATGTTGCAAGTAGGATAAGTACAAGCGAGAGTAGTTTCATGATTAATCCTATAAATTGATTAAAGATATTATAGGATAAGAAGATTAATATATGGGCAAAAGCCCATGGTGTTAAAGATTAAGATTATGCCTGAGCTTTTTTATAGTCTAAGATCATTTTGTAAGCTTCATCTTTTAAAAGAAGTTTTTCTTTTTTAAGTGTTTCAAGCTCAACATCCGTTAAAAGAGTACGTCCCGCTTCTGCATCTTCAACTTGCTGATCAAGTGCATTATGCTTTTCAAAAACTTTTGCAAAGTGTGCATTGCTTAGTTTTAATTCGTGTATTTCATTTTTGTATTCGTGTAACATGTTACTTCCTAGTATTAATATATTCTATTATTATAACTTTTTTGTGTTTAGTGGAGAGTTAAAAGTAAAATTTTTAAGTTCGATACTCTGCATTTATTTTTACATACTCATAACTCAGATCACAGCCATAAGATGTGTAGCTTCCATCACCTAACCCAATGTCGCAAGTGACTTTAAAACTATCTTGTTTCATGATCTTGTAGGCTTTGTCTTCACGCATTTTGTCCAACTCTCTAAATTCACTAGAGTAGATAAGAAGGTCATCGTAGTGTATGGTGAGAGTTTCGTCATCACATGCTATGCCGGATGCACCTATGGTTGAAGCTATACGTCCCCAGTTTGGATCTTCTCCAAAGAGGGCAGTCTTTACCAGGAGTGAGTTACTTAAGGCCATACTGGCTTTCTTTGCCTCTTCCTCACTTCGAGCCCCATTGACTTCAAAAGCTACAAGTTTGTTTGCACCTTCTCCATCTCTGAGTACAAGCATGGCAAGTTCAAACATTATTTTGTTTAAAGCGCCACCAAAAGCATCTTTGTCATAGCTTCCACTTTGTTTGTTGGATAAAAGCATTACTGTATCGTTTGTAGAGGTGTCACCATCTACTGAAATACGGTTAAATGAGCCTTCTGTAGCAACTGTAAGCAGTTCATCCATATCAGACTTAGGGATGTCTGCATCAGTGATGATAAAACAGAGCATGGTAGCCATGGCAGGGTTGATCATACCTGCACCTTTACATATGGCGGCAATATTAAAAGAGTTACCATTTTCAAGTTCAACTTTGTAGGCCAACTCTTTTTTAAAAGCATCTGTCGTCATGATGGCTCGCGCTGTCTGGTGAGAATTTGAAGCATTGAAGTCTAGTATGTCAAAAGCAGAGGTTATTTTATCTATAGGTAAACGGTAGCCGATGACACCAGTAGAGCTCATCACAGGATTAAGTACATTTTGTTTGCTTGAGAGTGTAGACATAATGGATTCTATATCTTCTATACCTTTTTCTCCTGTCATTGCATTCGCATTTTTGGCATTGATGAGGACAAAATTGGTTTGAAAATCTTTAGGATATTTCTGATAATGTTTGATGGGGGCAGCTTGAAATGTATTGCTTGTAAATACAGACGAGATATCACAAGGCGTTTCACTTCGTATAAATGCAACATCACCATCAACATCAGATATACCAGAGTTTGCAGGGTTTGTTCTCATACCTACATTCGTAGCACCACAGAAGAACCCTTTTACATTTTCTAAACCGTTTTCCAATGGAACCAAATTAAACATATTTCAACTCTTCAGGTTTCTCTTTTTTACGGATGATCTTTTTAGCGTGGGCGATACCTTCACTTGTACCGATGAGTAGAAGCTTGGATTGTGGCATGATGATCGTATCACCTTTAGGCATAGGAATAAACTTGCCATCTTTTTGACGTATACCGATGATCGTCACATTTGCAATGTCTCTGAAACGTGCAGTTTTTATTTTTTTAAGTGCAAGCCAAGAGATTTTCGAGACTTTTGCCTCTTCCATATCAAGAGGGGTATCCTTTTTATACAGGAATTCTTGAAGAAGATTTTCCATATCTGGACGTGCAGCCATCGCATTGATACGCTGTGCCATGAGTTTTGTTGCCGTAACAACCCTGTCAGCACCTAGTTTAAGAAGTTTTTGGTCATCTTCATTGCTTCTTGCATTGGCAATGATGAGAAATTTTTTACCACGGTGTATTTCTGTTTCATAGAGTCTGGCAGAAGCGATAGTTGCAATGTTGTCTGCTACGTTCATTGCCAACGTAATAACTCCTTTTGCCGAAGAGAGATGCGACTTCAATATACCTTCTTCGGTGTGTGGTTCTGCGGTTACGAAGTAAGGATAATGGTATTTCTTTGCTATCGCGTCCATGTCTTCTCTAGGGTCAACAACTACAAAAGGGATGTGGTTTGCACGAAGTTGTTTGGTTACTTCTATAGTAAATTCATTGTGATAACAGACAACAAAATGGTTTTTAAGTCTAGCAATTTCGTAAAGCATTTTACGCTCCTTGGCAGTTTTTTGAAATTCACCTTTTTTGACGACCTCTGCAATAATACCTATGGCAATTGAGAAGACAACAAAGCCAAAGATGATGAGGGTGATGGTGAAAATACGTCCCATATCTGATATGGGTTTGATCTCTCCAAAACCTACGGTAGTAAATGTGATACCTGTTTGATAAATGGCATCCATAAGTGGAAAACCATCAATAAGCATATAGCCCATTGTACCGATAAGCATAACAAATACAGTAAGTATAAGAGGAAGTCTAAAAGGGGCTAAATGAGCATAATACTCGTCATTTAGTGTAATATGAGGTTTGTGTGTGTCTCTCCATCCGAGAAACTTTTTAAATTTTTGTATGGCTTTCAAAGCCGAAGTCCCAAAAGTAGGGACTTACTCAGCTGTAGCAGCTTGAGCAGCGTGTTTCTTCATTGTTCTAAGAGTAGAAGCAGCAACTCTAACTCTTTTAGTTGTTCCATCTTCAAGTGTGATCTTTACAGATCTTAAGTTTGGAAGTTGTCTTCTTTTTGTTTTGTTATTTGCGTGAGAAACGTTGTTTCCTGTTAATGGGCCTTTACCCGTAATGTCACATCTTCTTGCCATAGTATGTCCTTTAAGTTAATCGTCTCATGTACACTTTTTTAAAAGTTCAGTGTAAAACGATGAATATTTTGTGGGA
>NZ_JBFFOH010000087.1:0-9993 GCF_041562805.1 Sulfurovum sp.
ACTGACGTTGGCAATTGTAAAGAGACCGTTGAGGTCTAGCTCATCACCTCTAACGTAAGAAGTGTCAATGTGTACTACATTTGAACTTATGACATTAAATCCAAGACTTTCAAGCACATACTGCTGTATAGAAACGTCATGCAGATAGATATCTTTTACACTACTAGAACTCTTAACTTCGTAGATCTCAACACCATCTGGCGTGTTTCGTAAAACATCAACCAGTACAAGAATGCCATCAAACAAGAAAGTTGCTTCGTAGATGTACTCTAAGCCCTCTTCCATCCACTGCTTTGTAAGCTCTACCATACCGTCAAAGTTTTGATTATCGTAGGGAACTTCTTTACCATTTGGAAAAAGGTTGCAGGCGAGATCACCAACGATATTGCCCGTCTCAAACCTTGCCAATGCAGTTGTATCGGGAGGAGTTAGCACCTCTTTGTTGTACTTTTTCAGCCAGAGGGCTTTGGGGCATTGGATGCCTTTAGTGTAGAGGGATTTGGAAAGTGTCATAATTCTTTTTTTACTTTTCCAAAGGTTTCAAGCCGAATAAATATGGAACCAAATTCTTGTTCCGGAATCTTCTTTTTTAAAAGTGAATGGAAGTTCTCATCATGAGTAGAGAGGATGATTTGTTTATTATGATTGACTACTAAACTTCGTAATAAATCTATCGTTGCTAGGATATTAATACTATCCATTGATTGAATTGGGTCATCTATGAAGATACAGTTTACATTTTCCCCTTGATCATCTTTGGCGTTTAAAGCTTTCGCCAAAAATATACTAAGACTCAAAACATTTAGCTGTGCTGTACTGTAATATAACGCTGGGGAAATAGGCTCTTCATTCTCAGCCTCACTGACAAAGATATTTAATTTTCCACCATCTTTATCAAAACTGCATTCAAACTTAACATGTTTATACTCTGGATGTGGATCAATTTTTTTGTATAGATTATTGATGAGTTCTTCATGAAAAAAGGCTTGGACATCTTTATTGATTTTTGCTTCAACACTTTTTTTCTCATTGTTTAACTCAATTGCCACTTTGTTTTTTAACTTGACCTCTTTACTAAGTGCATCTTTTT
Source organism: Sulfurovum sp. (assembly GCF_041562805.1). Taxonomy (GTDB): domain Bacteria; phylum Campylobacterota; class Campylobacteria; order Campylobacterales; family Sulfurovaceae; genus Sulfurovum. Next base: position 1,091 of record NZ_JBFFOH010000087.1, read on the forward strand.
CTACTATTAATTTTTTCTGTTCAATAAATAGGGACAGATTATCCCCATAAGATTTAAGTATATCAAGCATTTCAGACGTTTTTTCACTTCTTTTTAATGACTTATCGACATCTAAATTTTTTGTACCAAATGCCTTTTTCGCTTCCTCTTTGTTATCAGGTACTATCTCAAATAGGACCAGATAATAGGATTCAAATGGTTGCAAGTCTTTAACAAGAACTTCTATTTCATTATTTGACTCTGTAATTTGTTCTTGCAAATTTTCTATAGTGCTTATTTCAGCTTTTTCAAGCAGTTCATCAAGCTTTATCTTCTTCTCCGTCTGCTCATCAATATAATGAGTATGATTATCTATACAGACACTGATTTTCGATTCGATTTCTATTAGAGTGTCCATACCATCCAGTAAATCTTGTTTGAACTTTTCAATGTTCTTCCATTCATCTTTACTTGTCAATTCGTTAATGTTCGTCTCAATTGTTTTGATTTTAACTTCTACTAAAGAGACATCACCTCTTTTCGTCGTAATTGAAGCTTCTAACTCTTTGAGTCGCTTATCTAATATTTTAATCTCAGCTTGATATTCATGCTTACTCTTTTTCTTCTTAAGCAAAAAGTCATTTTGTGTTAACTTGTCTGTTTTAATAAGTAATAACTGATATTCAGATTCAAATTTGAGTAACGATTTTTTAAATCCAGTTATATTTTGATTTGATTGTTTCATAGAGTGCTTAATCTTCTTCAAATCAAGCTGTATTGTTTGCAAGTCATTATTCAGTGCTGTGTACAAGTTTTTTTGATGTATATTAATCTTATCTCGGAGTGTTGCAATAGATATTTCAATATCTTTTTTGTTGGATAACAACTCCTTCTCCATATCATTCAACATGGAGTTATTTAAGACTTTTTCTTGCAAATTCTCGTATGCTTCATATGGTTGACTACAAAGTGGACATGCATCTAAATGATTGCTATTTATCAAGCTACTACCAAGTGATAGTAAACTTTTTAATTCTGAATTAAACTGCTGATGCTTATTTTGTTCGCTCTGCAGATCTAAAAGCTTCCTGTCAAGTAGTCGTTGTTCGTCTAATGATGTTTCAATCTCTTCAATCATTACTTTATACTTTTCATTTTCTCTAATTTCTAAAAAAATGTTTTCTTTTGCTGCCTGAATTATTGAGATTTGCTTTTTTTCACTCTCTTGTAAACTATTCTCTTGTTTCTGAAGCTCATCTACTTGAGATTGTTTATCTTGAATTGTTTTTCTTGATAGCGAAATCTCATCTTCAAGATCTTTAATTTTTACGAATAAATTTGGTGCATTACGTATTAATTCATTTACAGCATCTAAATTTTTCGATACTTGCTTTTTCTTTTCCAATACAAGGGCGTTGTCACTAATGAATTGTTGTAATTCATTTGAAATATTTATTAAATTAGTTTTATATTTTGTTAATTCATCTGTATTGGCTATGACTTCAGAACGGATTGTTTCATAGTTTGGGAAAATTATTTTTAAATCATTTAAATATTTTTGTTGATCTTTTTCAGCAGTAATCTTCTGTTTTATGTTTTCATATGCCTTTGCTGTATCTTGAATTTTTTGAAAAGCTTTTATCTTCTTTTCTAAATTTGTATATTTACCTTTTTTCTCGAAATAGCTATCAATTTCAGCCATTTTATTCAATAATATTTCTTTAAATTTATTTTGTCCCTCCAATAAGCTTCGTATCTCAATCTTTCTTTTGTCAATTTGATCATCCAATTGAAGCTTTTGTGATTGATTAAACTCATCATTTATAGCATTGAAATCTTCCCCATAATTTTTCAACGCTTCTATCTGTTTATTGACATTCTGAAATACTTCTTTGTCTACTGGTATTTGCAATTTTTTTTGTATTTCAACTATTTTTGCTTGGAGTAAAGAGGTATTTTTATCATTGCTTTTTTGTAGCTGGTTTATTTGTGAATAATATTTTTCTATTTTTTCATCGCCAAAATAATTGATGAATTTTTTATATCTATCTTTAGCATTATCTTCTGTCAAAAATGCATCGATTCCATCTTGAGATAAGATTACATCTCTAAAATATTTATTTTCTGTTGTTGAGTCATTAAATAAAAAATCCGTTGCGCCAGCTCTTGATGGCTCAATGATTGTGCTCTTGATAGGTTGATCATTTTTAGTTGTAAATAGAGACACAAAACCAACAGTATCTTCATTGGCATCTCTATTTTTTAATACATATTGTTTTTTTCGTTGTTGATGGATTTTTTCTACAACTCCACGTTCTGCTTTTGCAATTTCCGATTTATGTATTAATCTTCGAATATTTTTTGTCATGCCCCACTCTACACCGTCATAAAATGAAGTTTTTCCAAAGCCATTAGGTGCATAGATAGATACAAAGTTGGCTATCTTATTATCTGGTAATGTAAAATCGAAGGTGCCATTTTCTTTATCTTTATACGCCCTAAATGCATGTAGTTCAATTTTTTTAAATTTCATTTTATTGCCTCTTCAATGGAGTGTAATATCTCATCGATATTTTTTTCATTTAGATCGCCAAAGTTTGAGATTTTTTCCCACACTATTGAGTTAGATGCATACTCCGTAGGCTTAGTGGGCTCATTGTTTTTTACATTGAAATCACTAAACTCAATATGTGAGGCGATAAGTGCTTGAATATTTTCATTAGTTAACTCTTTGTCGTAGTTGTCTTCCACGATTTTTCTTGAAGCAAATGTATTATTTTCAATTTCGTATTGCAGTTCCTTACTAACAGTGCCATTAATTAAATACATTACATACAAGTTCCATTTGGAAAAATCATCATCTAAAGAATCATCTAGATATTGTGAAAGTGAACTATTAATTCGTCGCCAGTTGTTTTTTAAAGCTTCTTCACCTGAGTTTTGGACAAAAACCGCAATAAAGTCACCACCAAAAGAGATTTTGAATGTTTTAATGTCCTGCAACTTATGTAGCTCTTTTAAATTATCCACATCTTCAATCGTTATTTTATGAAAAGACTTTTGAAAGTTCATCTTTTATTTTCTCCTCTACATTGTTTCTATCTGCGTCATCAAAATACTCATCATCATCAATCATCTGTTTTTGAATTGCATGAATATGTTTAAATGTCAAATCTTCATAAGGTTTGCTAATCCCACTATCGATACGTCTTTCTCCTGGCAGCACACGGTCAATGTTTTCCAGTACCGTTTTTGACAATTTGCACCTTGTAGGTTCTCTATCACCATCACAACCAATAATGACAATTCCATTTTTTTCTAAGCCCGATAAATCTGAAAGTAGTATTTGTTCTGCTAGTCCCGTCCAATCTTCTGTTTTAGCAAAAAGAAATTTTCGTTTTTTATAAATATCATTTAAATCAGTAACATTCAATGGGCTGCTTGTATCAATCAACGGACAAAGCACTAAAAATTCTAAGTACATAGCCCACAATGCATGATTATAAAGTTCACTTTCGTTCTGCTTATCAATTAAAAGATTTTTTCCATATTTATCGGCAATCTCTATTGGTTTTATTTTGTCAAAAAAATGTGTCTTAGCAATAGATTGAAGTTCATTTCGTACCACAATTTTATTATGATCTGACATTCCACGTAACAAAAATATTTCTTCTAATAAACCAGAAAAATTATCAAAATACGGAGGTACCAAAGGAGCCAATTTCTCATTATTGGCATTAATGATATCATCAAATTTATCAATCAGAATCATTCGTATTCTGTTGTGACTTTCACCAGAAGATGCGCTAGAATCCATTCTATATTCGATGCCTGCGATATAAGTCGATTCATTTTCTTCTTTAAATACGCCACCACCTGAACAGCCAGTCATTTCACTTTGTTCAGAAAAATCACTGTTACTCAGAATACAATCATTTTGATCTTGATGGCCAAATACAAGATTAAAATAATTTAATTTATTTTCTTCCTCACGTCTTGTTTCAGGATAGCCATATAAAATATACTTTTCATTCCGTTTAGGAACTTCAATCTGTTTCATAGGACCTACAAAACCAATAATTCTCTCTATTTTGACAATTGCGATATCTATATCATGATGTTCATACTTTTCTAAAATGGTTAAATTTTCCCCTTCACAGTTTTTAATAACAATTTCATCAGTACTTTTAGCCTCAATATTATGTTTAGCAGTTAAAACATATGTATAGTCATCTGTCATTGGCTGAAATAGTACACCACTTCCATTGTCAACAATGACTGAAAATTCTTTATATTTTCCAAGTAAACTCATATAGTCAAATCCTCGGTGCTATAGGTATTAAAGCTATAGTTTTGCAACTCTTCTTCTCTAAAAATCTTTTGTATTAATTCTGGATAGTTAAAATAAAGTTTGCAGTTTTGTTTTTTATTTATGATTCGTGTCAATGTTCTTTTGTTTGGAAGAGCATGTCTATCTCCACTTGTACTAATGACATATTTTTCACAATCTATTATCTCCAATAACTCATTGGTTGTATTACCCTTGCTACCATGATGAGACAACTTTACTAAATCAACTTGGAGAGGATTATCTTTAGAATAGCCTTGATCAATTATACCTTGTAATACAACACTAGGAAATGCATCTCCAAGTAAAAGAATCTTTTTATTTTGTAGTTCCAGCATAAAAGCGATTGAACTACCATTATGGATTGATTTATCTTCTACAAATCCATCTGATTCTAAAAGTTCTTCTAATGTTTTATCATAATCATTTTCTCTTCCAGATGTAAGAGTGTCTGGAGCTTCTATTTCCCATTTAATTAACAGCTTTTTTAATTCATCTTCGGATGGAGAAAGTATTATGATTTTTGCACCAAATTCTTCTTGTTTATCACCCATTTTAATGATTTTTCTGTCCCATAAGTTATTTTGAAAAATCATTTGTTCAAATGTAACACCTTGACCAATACTTGTATCTGGGGAATCAAATTTCTTTAATTTTTTACTATTGTCATTTTCAAAATTTTGTTGAAAATGCTCATTGATTAATGCACCTGCATTAAACCAAACCTTACTTATCATATCAGCATCAAATTCACTTGATTCAAACCATTTTAAAATGCCACCAATATGATCATCGTCAACATGAGTCAGGATTAGCAAATCTATCCGTTCTTCTTGCTCTTTTAAACTATCAAGTTTTTTTTTCAAAGCACCATGTCTTTTTGGTCTAGTTCCAAATGTATACGCTTTACTCGGTCCACCATCAATGAGAATATTTCTATTTACTCCATCCTCTTCATATGAAATAAAAATTGCATCCCCATGTTCCGCTTGTAAGATATCTATTATCATTTATAACTCCACTATTTTCTCAAACATCTCCTTGATCTCGCTCTCATGCGAGATCAGAAAGATCTGTCGGTACTGCTCTTTGATGGTGTGGAAGGCTTCCATGATCTCTAAGCGGCGCTCTTCGTCTTGCGAACCGAAGACCTCATCGAATGCTAAGAAACCTACACTGCTGCTGCCGTTTAGCTCGGCGAGGGTCTTTGAGATGGCGATGCGCAGGACGAGGTTGGCGAGGTCGATCTCGCCGCCGCTGAAACGCTCTATGCTGTGGCGCTGCCCCTCGTCATAGATGAAGAAGTCGAACTCGTCGCTCACCTCGATGTGCTGGTACTTCCCCTTGGTGATGGTGCTGTACATCTCGCTGGCGAGCTGGCTGATGCGCGGGGCGATCTTGGCGTTGATCTTGTTCTTGAACTCCGCCATGAACGACTTGAGCTTTTCGTAGTCGTTCTTGTCGTCGAGCTTGCTCTGCAGCTGCACGCGCTGCTTCGTGTCGGTGTCGATGCGGCTTTGCAGCGTTTTGATGTCGCCCTTGATGCTCTCTAGCACCTTCTCGCCCTCTCTAAGGCTTTTATTGATCGCCTCACGCTTGCCCTGCTCTTCTTCAAAAAGTTTCGCTTTGGCCACATGCAGTTTCTCGTCATAGGTGTGGTTTTTGATGAGTGTCTCTTTGGCTTTTATATCTGCGTCAATCTGCTTTATGAGCGCTTCTATCTTCTTGACCTCATCTGTCAACGCCGGGATCTCTTTAATAAGGCTCTCCGTCCCTATAAGCTCTCTGTATTTGGCTTCCAGCCCTTTTCGTGACGTTTCCGCCTCTTGGTGTGCCTTTTCGTCATAGGACGCCTCTTTGAGCGCTTCCAGCTTCTCATTGTTTGCTTTGCCTTTAAGCGTGACACCAATGAACGCTTCGTTTTTCTTGGCCAGTGTCATTTCGTCCGAGGCAAGGATCTTGAGTGCGGTCGATGTCTCGTTGATAGTCTTCTCTATTGCCGTCTTTTCGGCCGAGAGCTTCTGTTTTGTGTCAAGCTCTGTTTTGAGTTCACCATGATGCTTCTCTATCTGCTGGGTGTAGCTGTCTCTGATCTCATGTTGTAGCGCACTGATGACATTGTCGTACTCATCTAAAAGCGGCCTTGTACAGGTTGGACAGGCTGACTCTCTGCCGAGCTCCTGAATCTTTGCGACCCTCTTCTCCGTCTCCGCAACAACGCCCTGCAGTTTTGCGATCTCTGCACGAAGACCCTGCTCCAGCGTTTCGTGCTTACCTAACTGCTCCTGCACGACACTGTGCTGTTCTTTCAGCCTCTTCTCTCTGGCTATTAGTTCCGGTCTGCTCTTTACCTTCTCTTCCAACGCGCTTATCTCGTCCTTGAACTCTTTATACTGTTCTCTAAGTAGAACCTGCTCTTTCTCAAGCCCCTCTTTGACAAGACGCATCTCTTTCTGGGTCTGAAACACTTTGAGTTTCTCTTCGAGCGCTCTGTACTCTGCTATTAACGGTTTCTCTTTCTCGTACTGTATGGACAACGAGTTGAGCCTCTGCAGCTTTACTGTTGTAACACTCAGGTTCTGCGTCTGGTTGACTTTGTTCTGCTGCAGCAGCGTCAGTTCACTGTTGAGACGGGTAAACTCCTCTTTGAGCTTTTGGAGTGCTTCGAGCTCTTTTGTAAGTGCCGTCAGCTCTTTTTGCTTTGCCTCATACGACGCGGCAATGGCAGCGACCTCTTTTGTTTTGTCATTAAAGCTCTTGGTAAGAGTGCCCTGCTGCTCTGCGATCTCTTTTTTGGCCGACTCGGAGAGAAGGATCTCTTCGAAACTCTTTATGGCACGGTTCAGGTCCGTTAGCTCACCGCGGATCTCCAACTCTATCTTGTCGATCTTCTCCAACCCTAGGAGTTTACGGATGATCTTCTTGCGCTCTTCGTTTTTCAGACCGCTCAAGGCTGTCAACTCTTTCTGCGAAGCAAAGACCGTGTGCATAAAGGCATCACGGCTCATCCCCACAAGTTTTGAGATGCTCTTCGTCACCTCTTTGACACCGTCACTAAGTAATGCATCGTTGTCATGGTAAAGAGAGGCTTTGGCCACTTGTGACTTGCCTCTAAGCTCCCGTACCACTTTGTAGGTCTTACCGTCTATCTCGAACTCCAACGTGACACTGACATTCTCTTTCTCACCGGCCTTGGCATATTTGAGGTTCTCTTTTTGCCCTCTGACCTCGCCATAGAGGGCAAAGATGATGCCGTCGAAGATCGTTGACTTTCCGCTGCCGTTTCGTCCGATGATCCCCGTTAATCCCTCTTCGAACGCAAGGCTAAAGTTCGCATACTTTTTGTAGTTCTCAAGGCGTATGTTAGAGAGCGTCATCATCACCCTCCTCGTAACGTGCAAATAGCGCCTTGGCCTTGGCAGTCAAACGCTCCTGCTCCTCTCTGTTCTCTACGCTCTCGACAATGTGCGATACAAAGTAGGACTCCAAAGAGATGGATTCGATGTCGTCATGTGTCGCACTCCCCTCCGAAGCTCTGAATTCACGCTTTACCTTGACGTACATCGCTTTGTCAAAGAGTGCGACGATCTCTCTGTTGGTAATGTCGATAGAGGTCGATGTGGTAAGATTGGTCAAGAGCACCTCTACCAGGGCATCATCTATCTCGCTCAGGTCAAGTGCGGCTACAGCCTCTTCGAACCGCTCTGTGTCGATAGTAAAGATGCGTGACTTGCGGAGTGTGATGGTACGAAGTTCCATAGCGAGCTCATCGTCAAGCTCAAGCAGGACATACCCTTTGTCCTCTCGTTTGTCACTGCTGCTGGTACGTTCTGTTGAACCGGCATAGAAAACATTCTTGTGCTTGCCGACGGAACCGAAACCGTGCCAATGCCCCAGCGCCACATAGTCCATCTTCTCAAACAGGTACTCTTTCTCTTTGGGAAAGACCCATTCCCCGAACTCATGCATAAGGTAGTGGGCACCGACGGAACAGTGCATCATTAAAACATTCTTCTTGCTGCTGTCAATGCTGGCTTCGACACGTTCAAGCTCGTCGGGAATGATCCGCTCGTCATTGACGTGAGGCAGTGCATGAAAGATAACGTCGTCAAAGGCCACCGTCTCATACTTCTGTTCGAAAACAGCGTGAACATTGTCGAGCGTTTTAAGCGCCTGCAATATAGGCGAAGAGGTCGAGGTGCGCGGCGTCGAGTGGTTACCCGCAATAATGACTAGAGGAATTTTGACCTGCTCTATCCGTTTTAGCTGTGCCAGCGCAAAAGTGATGGCTCTGTTGGAAGGGCTTGCTCTGTGGAACAGATCGCCCGTGTGGATGACATAGTCAGGCTTTATTTCGATGATGGCATCTATGACCTGTTTAAAGGCGTCGTAAAAATCTGCTTCTCTCTGGTTGACACCCTCTTCGTTTAGAACATCGAGATCGTTAAAGCCGAGGTGGGTGTCGGAAAAATGTATTATCTTCAATCAGCAATCTTCTCTTGTATTTGTCATAACAGTCCATAAAAAGATAGTTATTACTGATTCTACTTTAAAACAATAAAAAGTAACTTTTTCA
>NZ_JBFFOH010000088.1:0-9918 GCF_041562805.1 Sulfurovum sp.
TGGACTTCCAGTGGTTCACAAATAGCCATAAAGACTCACCGTTTACATCTACCTCAACTTCAAGTATGTTACGTACCCCTGGCGTATAACTTACCTGCAACTCTCTTTGTGTTTTAATGGGAAACCGTGAAAGCAAAGCCACTTGTATCGGTGCGTCTTTTTTGGAAGTGATAGCCGAATATCTGTACCCACACCCTACACGGAAGAGTCGTTTTTTAAGTTGCTCAAAAATGTTGGCATTTTCGATTTCCTGCAGTCCCAATATATCTGCATCCAGATCACAGATCACTTCTGCCACATGATTGAGCTTTATGTCAACCATACGTTTTGTCCAATTATGTTTTAGGGTGTAATCATCATACTCCGTGCCAACATACTCAGCATCAAAGAGATTTTCTACATTGTATGTAGCCACTTTGAATGGTTTTGAAAAAAGAAGTAAAGGCAGTAAAAATAAAAGCAGGTATCGCACGTAACATCCTATCGTTTTAAGCGTATTTTATCTAAGTCATTGAAAAGTATGGGGAAGTATGACATATTGTTATAAAAAGAGTAACCCTTTAGATTAAAAACCTTATAAAATGATATATCTTATAAGGTTTCAATTTTTAAACTTACTCATTTTAGTCCTACAATAAAACTTATTAGTGTATCGGTATATAGGCATAGCCGTCATTTTGAAATTCTATGAGATAGATACTCCTTGTCTTCTTCGCCTCTACAAAGTTATAGAGTGCGTCTTCCGGAATTTCTCTATACTCTATACCCACATCACATATCGTGAAATTCACGTCATAGACCTCGGCAAGCTCTCTGAGTTCAGCTCCTATCTTGGGTTTAAGTGCTATGAGTTCAGCATCTTTATCATAAGGTGAAAACTGAAGATCATTAACAAAGAACTTATAGGCATCTCCTCCAATCACTACAGCTATTTTGTAGTCACTCTTCTTTTCAATATAGTGGTTTGCTACAGCTTTAAGACTTTTAATCTGTGAGCTTATCTTTTTTGCATTCCCAGTTCTAAGATCATAGACCACCTTATTTTCAGTTCTTGAACTTTTCTCTTTACATTTATCTGGACAATGGCTAGGTGTACAATTACCTTTGTTTTTCATCTTCATATGTTCTGCATTCACTTGAGAAAAGTCAGTTGCAAATGCGCCTGATGCCAACAGTGCTATAGTTATTAATTTTTTCATTATTTATCCTTTTTGTATTTTCAATAAAATATTATCTCTTTTTAATGATTATTCTTCATATAGGGTACTCGATCATTTGTTGAATTGTTTGAAAATCCTATAAACTAACATATTTTATAAGGTATAAGTGCAGTTAGATAACTTTGGGTAGTTATCTAGCTAAAAAGTTTAACGGAACATTTTTCCTAACATCTCCATAGCACCTTGTGGACCACCTACCTGTGCCAACATTTCATCCATAATACCACCTTCACCTGAAGTTGCTTTATCTACCACCTGAGGGATCACCTCAGCCAAAGCACTCTGTGCACTCTCTTGTGAAAGTCCAAGACTTGAAGCAAATTCAGACACCTTATCTGCGCCTAAAAGTATTGTGATCTCTTCTGATGAGATAGATTTGTTCTCACCTTGTCCCAACCATGAACCTACTATAGCACCTAGTCCATTTTCACCTAATCCACTTACAAAAGGAAGCAAATTCACGCCACCTTGTCCATCTCCAACAAGACTATCTAATGCTTTTGCAATATCATTGACATCTAACTCTGTTGTAGCATCATCACTGTTTCTTTGTATCAATAATGCACCCATTTTCAATAAATCAGCTATTTCCATATCTGTTCCTTTTTTCTAAATTTATAACAATACGATCGAATCATCTGTTAATTGTATCTTGTTACTCTCAATCAACTCTGTCAGTGTACGTTTAAAATTCTTCTTACTCATCCCAAACTTCTTTTTTATCTCATCTGCATCACTTTTATAGGTAAAAGGCAATGTACCGTCCGCTTCTTTAAGAAGTTGCAAGATCGTTCCTTCACCCTCACCTATCTTGGCTTGCTTCCCTATAGGCTGTAAAGAGAGGTCAAGTTTAAAGTCTTTTCTTACATTCTTGATATAGACTTTTTTACGATCACCTATGCGGATGTCTTCAAAGATCTCATTGGTAAAGAGCATACCCTCATACTGATTATCAGCTACCACTTTAAAGCCTAGTGGAGTTTTAGCCAAAATGATGGCATCCAACACTTTATTTTGATGCAATCCTTTCATGTCCCGGTTTAAATATTTACCTATTTTCTGCGTTGCATAAAGACGATCTGTCTGTGCATCCAAACAGACACGTAAAAGATACTTCTTCCCTATAGTAAAATGCTCTTTTTGCTGTGAAAGAGGTACAAACAGGTCTTTAGGCAGACCCCAGTTTACAAAAGCCCCATAGGATTTGTAATCTACTACAGTAAAGTATCCATACTCACCAAGTTTTGCATAAGGCATTTTAGTGGTTGCTACAGGACGATCTTCACTGTCTGTATAGATAAATACATCAATAAGTGATCCCATAGGCATCTCATCTTCCATTACATAGATGTTAGGCAGAAGTACTTCTTTCCCATCTTTTGCTTCAAGAAAATAGCCATAGTCAGTGTCACGCATGACTTCTAAAGTGTTTATCTCACCGATATTAATAGTTAAGTTTTTTGATTTTTCTGTAGTGTTCATTGTGTTATTCCGTTTCATCTTAAATTCTGTGATGCACTCACAGTTATAATGACATTATAGCTAAAAAAAGATTTGGCTATAATATTTTCACATTAACCTAAGGAAGTATGTATGATCCCAAATGTATTGACCAACACAACGACAACAAAAGGTGGCAAAAAAGTTACCCATTTAGCCTGGTGGGTAACGCTTATTTTATCTATGGCACTTGCAATTGGAACATGGAATCCTACAGGGAACCATTTTATACACTATATCTCTAACGTAGAGGACATTCTTTCAGGGTTTAAACCCTTTGCCATACTCATCATGTTCGCGCTCTGGTTACTTGCTATCAAATCTATCTTTCAAAGTTTGAAATATTATGGTGCCATCATCACAGTCATTATTATCGGTGCATTTATCTGGGGATTACAACAGTACAATATCATCAATGTCACTGAATTTGAACAAGCAGGATGGGCAGCAACACTAGGTGTAGGACTTTTGATATGGTTTGGACTCAATGCTTCGATCATTTGGAAAAAACTTACAGGTGTCTATACCACTGATAGCAGTGATGAAGACTAAGCACCTATATAGTCATAGATTACATATGTTCACTTCCCAAAGTAATTCTCGGCATATCCTAAACGAATGGTATTAGTGTGAAAAGACGGTATAAAGCACTTATCGCTATTATCGTCCCTATCATACTTGTAACGATACTCAAATACACACACTCAGCTTCTTATGAGTGGCTCACGGGCTATATGCTGGCAGTGGCGCTTGTCTTTAAAACCAGTATTATCTCTTTATGGTTAGCTGCAAAACTACATTTTGTTGCATTTATTACAGGCCTGACACTTTTTCAAGGTACGATTCTTCTTGTCAAGCGCTGGCTACTGGACTCCGTACTTGCTGACTGGATACAAACCCATATTATAGAGAATGTTCTGGATGCACTCAAGGAGGCAAAAAACTTCTATTTGAGACAAGACCTAAAAAGCAAATTGAAAAATATCTTTATTTTTATTTTTGGTGTTACACTCTCAGGTTGGATTCTTTATTTTGTAGGTCTACTGGATAATATGGTACTTTTTGCAGAGCTTAGATTATTTATTGCCGGAGTATTCTCTGCTATCGTGACCTTTGTGACAAAACTTGCATCATGGACACTCTCCATATTTGCTATATCGTGGCTTGGACCTCTTCTTGAAGTTTTTGCTATAAGCTACATATTAACGAGACTAGATGACTGGTTCGGTCCAAATAACATACTCTCAAGATTCTTCAATTATATAGGAGATAAGATCAATCTTCTTCTCTACCATCTTGGTATACTGAAAGAGAAGCATATCGATCGTATGGTTCTGCAACCACTTATAAGTAAGTCCAAACGAATGGGGACACAGCTTTCTAACAGCATACGCAACAAAAAGATATATAATGAGTACCGCTATATTGAAGACTTTGAAAACATCATTATGAAAGGTCATATTGATGCATACTACTCTTTTAAAGGTATGGATAAGATCACCGATAAAAAGTCTCTTTACACACGCATTAATCAAAAAACCAGTAATAACTTAGATATAGCAGCCTATGTTTCAAGATCTGCTTCAGGTGAACTTCTGAATGAAGATGTTCCAAGTAACTTCTATCACGATGTCTTTTTATTGGAGAGTTATGCAAGTCACAAAGAACATGGTGTAAAGATCTATGATGAACCTGCAGATGAATTACATATCACCAACAAAGACTTTTGGGTGATGAACACTTCAGCATTTCCCGTTACCATACGAAGTAACAGTCATAATTTTGAAGATATGAATGTCCCTGCTCACGGGCTCAAACTCATTAAAGCAAACAATCCTTTTTGCTATAAGCATGGAGATGTGTTTTGTGAATATAAAGATAAAAGGGTGGCCGCTACTGCGATAGGAAGAGTCTAAACTATAGACTCTTTCTCTGTTATTTCAAGATACCTTCCAAATGTTTTGCAAAATCTTCAGGTGGTATAAATCCTGTCAAACTTTTCTCAGGCAGATAGTTATTCTCTTTGTCGAAGAAAATGATGTTAGGCGTACCGAAGAGTTCGAACTTTTTGAGGAGTGCTTTGTCTGCATCCGTATTGTCAGTGAGGTCTATCTTGATGAAAGTAAACTGTTGAAGATGTTCTTGTACTCTTGGATCCGGGAAAGTGATCTCTTCGAGTTCTGTACATGCGGTACAAGACTTTTTACCAAAGTCAACAACCACTGGCTTCTCTGATTCACCTACCTCTTTCAAAAGACGTTCTACACTATAACCTCTATGGCCTTTTTCTGAAGTTGAGCTCATAAGTACAGTGTTCGCTATGCCACCATTGAACTGTGTAAACTTTTCAAATGGTCTTATGATCGAACTTGCACCAGTGACTCCACCGATGAAAAGCGACGCACCATAAAGTAAAAACACCATAGCCAATAGTTGAAAAAGTTTCTGTGCGCCTTTTGTTTTGTCACTGGAGTTAAATACACCCATATACAGTGCTGAACCTATAAAGAGTAATGCCCAAAGTATCAATGTAAGACTATCTGGAAGTATACGTGAAAGCATAAAGATACCAAGACCCAGCATCATCACACCAAATGTTTGAGACACTACAGTCATCCAACCACCTGGTTTTGGCATAAATTTACCAGCACCTATACCTACGAGTAGAAGTGGCATCCCCATACCTATACTCATGACGAAAAGTGCTGCACCACCTAAAAAGGCATCTCCCGTATGGGAGATAAAGAGTACAGCACCTCCTAATGGTGGTGCGACACATGGTCCTACAATCAGTGCAGAGAGAAGTCCCATAATGGCTGTCCCTATAATACCTTTCCCTTGTGCATCATCACTCACTTTTGTAATTTTAGACTGCCATGATGTGGGTAAACCTATCTCATAATATCCAAAAAGAGAAAATGCCAATGCCACAAACATTCCTGCAAAGACAGTCAGTACCCAAGGGTTTTGCATCGCCGTTTGTATATCTGCACCCACTAGTCCCGCTATAACACCTACTGCAGTGTAAGTCAAAGCCATAGAAACGACATACACTAAAGAAGTGAAAAATGCTTGAGCTACATTTGGTTTTTCACTTCCTCCTTGCTGTGACACGATAATAGAAGAGAGTATAGGGATCATAGGAAAGATACACGGAGTCAGTGCCAACAGTAAGCCAAAGATAAAAAATAGAAATAAGATAAATATGGAACTTTCATTGACCAATATATCTGCAATTTTTGCAGTGTTCCCCTCTTTTACAAGATTTGAGATCTTGTCAAATACACCAAGTTCCACACCTTTAAAATCAAATGTTTTTTTAATCGGCTGGTAACAGATACCTGCATCTGAGCACCCTTGAAATTCTATCTCAAGTGTATAATCACCTTTGACCTGTTCCTCTATCTCTTTTGTAGGGATCGTGACAAGTACTTCTTTTTCATACACCATGTCACCGTCAAAATCATGTGCTTTTGGTTTTTTCACCGTAAGTTCAACGAGAGAAGGAGAAATGATCCTATAGTATAATGTGTTTTCATAGGCATGAATTTTATCTGCCAAAACAATTTTTGTTTCTATCACATCATCTTTAAGCACAGCAGTAACCTGAAATGCTTCATCTGGTGACAAGAACTTCTGTTTTTTTAATGCACTGTCAAAACCTGCAGATGCAAAAGTACCTAAAAGTAAACTCAATAAGAGTAACTTTTTTACTAAATAATCCATTTTTTCTCTTTTATGTTAAACTTTTATAGTATTCTATTGTACTATTCGTGTATATGCTGTGTAATATTACCAAGAATTGGTTAACAATAAAGGTTAAAAATGCCAAATCATCTTAAAAATGAGCACTCCCCTTACTTACAGCAGCATGCTGACAATCCTGTGGACTGGTATCCTTGGGGAGATGAAGCCTTTGAAAAGGCACGTAAAGAAAACAAAGCTATTTTCCTTTCTATAGGGTATAGTTCTTGTCATTGGTGTCATGTCATGGAACATGAGTCTTTTGAAGATGAAGCAACTGCAAAGATCTTGAATGAACATTTTGTTGCAGTGAAAGTGGACAGAGAAGAACGTCCAGACATAGACAAACACTTCCAGGAAGTCTATCAACTGATGAACCAGCGCCCGGGAGGGTGGCCTACTTCTATCTTTCTTACACAAGAACAGAAACCTTTTTACTCAGCCACTTACATCCCTGATGAACCACGTTATGGGATGATGAGTTTTTCGAGCTTGCTGGAAGTCATCGCGGACAAATATACAAAAGAAAAAGCACTTCTTACAGAAAAAGCCGATGAGATACTCCGTTTCTTAAACCCTAAAGAAGACAAGATACAAGCTACAAAACTGGATCTAAGCATTGTTGACAGGTTTTCAGACCAGGCTAAACAACTTTTTGACAACCAGGATGGCGGATTCAACAAAGCCCCTAAATTTCCTCAGGCCTCAATGCTTGACTTACTTTTAGATGTTTATCGCATCACAGGAGACAAAGAGACACTCAATATGGCACTGCTCTCACTTTCCTCCATGGCAAAAGGTGGATTGAGAGATCTGGTAGAGGGTGGTTTTTGCCGTTACTCTACGGACAATCAATGGCTCGTACCTCACTTTGAAAAAATGACCTACGATAATGCCCTGCTTTCTGATGTGTATCTCAAAGCGTATCATGTAAGTGGAGATGACTTTTACAAATCAGTGGCGTTTGAAACCATAGACTTTATGATCAAAAATATGAGTGAAGATGCTCTTTTCTACTCTGCCTCTGATGCAGACACAGAAGGAGAAGAAGGCAAATACTTTGTCTACACGTATGAAAAAGCCTTAAAATCTTTCGAAAAAGCGGGTATTCCAAGTCAACAACATGCCCCACTTGCCAAAGCACTGCACATAACAGAAGAAGGGAACTTTGAAGGAAAGAATATTGTTCGTGTAGATGATCCTGCACAAATTGACATCCCATACTATGATGAAGCCATACAGGCACTCAAAAAACGCAGAGAAAAGCGCACCTATCCTTTCATAGACAAAAAGGTTCTTGTTTCATGGAACGCCATGATGATAAAGAGTCTTTTCAAAGCCAGTCGTGTAGACAACACTTACCTCAAACCAGCCATCAGATCATTGGATGCACTACTAGAGAGTATGTACATCAATTCTGAGCTCTTTCACTCAACCCTTATAGGTAAAAAACCAAAGATAAAGGCATTTTTAGAAGATTATGCCTATCTTGCAGAAGTCCTCATAGAAGCCTATGAAAGTACACTGGATGAAACCTATCTGATTACAGCAACCAAACTCACTAACACAGCGATAGAAAAGTACTTTGACCAAGGTAAATGGAAGTTCTCTCGTGGGGAGTTTGAAACAAATGCAAACATCTATGACAGCTCCTACCCTTCTTCAGTAGCAACCATGCTCTCAGTACTCTACAGTATCTCCTCATTGGTAGACAGCGTTTATAAAAAGTTTGTCTTTAAGACACTGGAGATCTACTCTTATGATATCATGCGCCAGCCAATATCTACGCCACGTATGAGCCGTATGGTGATACGCTATCTCAAAGATGACATCATCATTAAAGCCAAAGAAGATGCACTCAAAACACACATCAAAGACTTAGATACCCTGCTTCATCCGTTTTCTCTTTTGAAAAATGACACCAATGATGGTTTTATGCTGTGTAATTCCAATAGCTGTTTTGGGCATGAAAAAGATTTTTCTGGAGTTGTGGAAATATTAGAAAAAAGATAATGAAATATCTCTTTTTTCTTTTATCTCCGCTGCTTCTATTTGCACAAAAACCTATGCAAACACGTACCCAGGTACTTATGGGAACCTTTGTAAGTATCACCCTTCCTCAAGCATATAAGCAGGAAATAACAAAATCATTTGAACTGCTTAAGCGTATCGAAGATTCTCTTTCTACTTATGACAGTAATGCGACTCTTGCCAAACTCAATAAAACGCATCATGTACAGTCTGACGCTTACCTGTCTGAAGCCATTAACCTATCAAGATCTTATTATGATGAGAGTCATGGTTATTTTGATATCACTATTGGGTCGATCTCCAAAAATCTATACCATTTTGGAGAGGAAACAACGTATGCACCATCAAAAGAAGCCTTACAAAATGCCTATTTGGATATCAACGGCATACACATGGATGATCATAACATACGAACTGATAAGAATATCATTATAGACTTGGGTGGTATGGGTAAAGGATATGGTGTTGATAAAGTAACTATGTACCTAAAAGAGCAAAATATAACAGAAGGTATAGTAGCACTGAGTGGAGATATCAGATGTTTAAATAATTGTGAGGTATATCTTCAATCACCCTATTCTGAACAGACATTTGCCAAAATCAAAAGTAAAAAAACTCAGTTGTCCATCTCTACAAGCGGACCTTACAGAAGATTTGCCAACACCAAAGATGAACATCACCTCATCAATCCCAAAACAGCTTCACAAGGTCGTGAATTTGTTTCAGTATCACTTTTTACTACTGCTAACAATACGAAAATAGATGCCTACGCCACAGCACTCTCGGTGATGCCCAAAGCTGAAGCATTGACATTTCTAAAAGATCTAAATGATATTGGATTTGTGATTGTAGATAAAGAAGGAAAAATCCTCTATGGAAATGTAACCGATCTTGTCGATATAGAGTGGCTAGACTACAAAGAAAACCCAACCAAGCCAAGCATGAGTAAAAATAACAACACAAACGCCGACATCGCTAAAAGTTTTATCCATCCCGATACCACTAGTCCAAAAGTAATTGCAAAGTAAGAAAAGATATCAAACAACGCAAAAACAAAAAGAAGCATTGCCACCATCAGAGACACCTTTTGTGAAACCTTGGTACTGAACAACATAAAGTGTGCTGCTACAAAAATAAGTGTACCTATGGCAAATAGATGTGGAGTAACGACTTCTATCAACCCTTCTACACTCTTATCTGCAGGTGTAGCAATAACACTTTTCAAAGTACCTATGAGACTCCCACTGCTCTCCAATCCTTGTGAAAGTAAAAAAAGCCATAACCCACTCATTAAAATCAAAATCACATAGATAAGCATATATCTTATGGGAATGCTATACAGTGCTATATTTTTCATTTGAATAAAAGTTTCTTTAAGATCATGAGAGCAACAACAGATGCCAGAATATGCCAAAGTATAAAA
>NZ_JBFFOH010000089.1:0-9854 GCF_041562805.1 Sulfurovum sp.
GATTATGATGAAGTATTGAAAGATGGAAAAGATGATGTAAAGCTACCATTTAAGTTAGTACCAGATTATGATGAGAAAAAAACTTATAGTTCGGAACCCGATATTGTCATAGTTAAAGATGATAAACAATATCCTGTTGATGCTAAGTGGAAAGTTTTGAAAACAAAAAATGCTGCATTTGATAATGACATAGCAAAATTAAGACGAGATGCTAGGATAAGAGGAACAAATAAAGGATATTTAATTTATCCTAAAATTGATGAAGAGTCTAAATTTAAGTTAAATACTGAGTATAAATATGATTTTGATGATTTTATATTTGAATTGAAAGTTATAAATGTGTAAATTAAGAAAATAAAAAGTTTGGATTACTTCCTTTTTAATTTAATTTTCTTTTAAAGATAATATGATAAAATTTCGTTGTTAATAAAAATTATCTTTAAGGAAACAACATGTTAGTAACTAAAAAAGCTCCAGATTTTACAGCAACAGCTGTACTTGCGAATGGTCAAATTGTAGACGGATTTAATCTTATGGAAAATCTAGGTGAAAAAGGTGCAGTACTTTTCTTCTACCCATTAGACTTCACATTTGTATGTCCATCAGAAATCATTGCATTTTCACACAGAGCAGCAGAATTTAGAGAAAGAGGCGTAAATATCATTGGTGTATCTGTAGATAGCCAATTCTCACACTTTGCATGGAGAGAAACTCCAGTAGCTGAAGGTGGTATCGGTAGAGTTGATATGCCACTTGTTGCAGACCTTTCTAAGCAAATTGCTAGAGATTATGATGTTCTTCTTGACGATGCAGTAGCACTTAGAGGTTCATTCCTTATTGATGCTGATGGTACAGTAAGACACGCAGTTATCAATGACCTTCCACTTGGTAGAAACATTGATGAGATGATCAGAATGGTAGATACTATGTTGTTTACTAACGAGCACGGTGAAGTATGTCCTGCTGGTTGGGTAAAAGGTGACGAAGGTATGAAAGCAGACACTGCAGGTGTTGCTGAATATCTTGCTAAGCACGAAGGCGATCTATAATCGTTTATATGTTCCCATCATTGATGATGGGAATGTATATATCAGTTTATAGTGATAAATTAATATATGCATTGAAAGGCTAACTATGACAGATTATGCAATTCTACTTAAAGAAAATGGGCTTAAAGCTACATTTCAACGGATGAATATATTGGAAAGTATAGAAAGCCATGGACATATGTCTATAGATACGATCTATGAAAAAGTCATCAAAACACATCCATCACTTTCACTTGCAACTGTCTATAAAAATATTATTTTGATGGTAGAGAAGGGTGTACTTGTAGAAGTACCTATTACAGGTAAAAAGTCAAAATATGAGCTCATTAAAGAAGATCATATTCATTTGGTTTGTACGGAGTGTGGAGAGGTAGAAGATAAACCACAACATTCTGTTGCAGATGAACTATTTTCTTCCATGACAAAACAAGAGAATTTTACCTTAAGTAAGCAGCAGGTCAATCTGTATGGTGTGTGTAGTTACTGCCAAGAGGCAGTTGCATCTTAAAATTTAAAGAGCACTTTATACTTTATTTCTTTTAGGCTTAGAGCACCAAAGTTACGACTATCGATACTCATAGGGTCTGTACCCTCTACAAAATAGGTATTATCATCAATAGATCTTACCAGTTTTATCATCATGCCATAAGCATCTTTTTCAAAGACAACGGCGTCATCTACTTTGATCTTAGTATCTTTAAATACTTTACGACAGATCACTCTCTGACCATCCTTATAGAATGGATACAGAGAGTCACCGGATATTTTAAAAATTTGAAGCATTAAAGTACAGGGTAGACTACATCTTCATTTGGTGCGTAAGGAGATTTGGCTACTTTTGTCTCCACACCTTTGATCTTCCAGAAAATTTCTGCAAATTTATTGACTTCAGCCAAAAGTGCCATCGCTTTTTCTCTGGATGCATGTTGTTTCGCTGCACCGCCTAACATCATAATGTTATGAACAATGGTATGAATTTCCGGGTATCCTTCAAGATGTGGAGGTTTGATGAAATCACCCCAGATAATGCGGATCTCTTCTTTACATTTGATCGCTTCAGACTCTTTGACGGCAACATATCTTGCCATGTCATTATGATAAGCGACATCATGTTCATCGCCCGCAGCATTCATAAGATCAACCATTCTTATGACTGAAAGTGCTGCAATTTGTGCAGCGCTTGGATCGTATATTCCACAAGGCACATCACAATGTGCTTTTACTTCTTTGATGTTTAACATTTTATATCCTTTTTATTTCATTTATTTGATGGCGCATACTGCCAACTTAAATTACAGGTTAGATCAGTAATCTAAATTGGGAGTACGGGCACCTCTTTGTGTTAAGAGCGTGATCACTTCCTCATTTTTGTAGAGATGTGCATAGTCTAAAGCAGTGTTACCATGACTGTCTTTATTTTCTATATCGACTCCTCCGTCTAATAGTAGGTTAATAATGCCAGAATTATTTTTGTAAACGGCATAATGCAGGGCAGGTAATTCATGTGTAACATATGTAGTCAATTTACATCCCATGCCAATGAGTGTTTTGAGGACTTGATGATGTTCATGATGAATGCTCCAAAAGAGGGCATTTCGTCCTTTTGCATCACTGATCTCTATATTGAGTTTTGTATTCTGTAATGATGCTATCTCTTGATATAGATTTAAAGAGATAAGCTCAAAGAGTAAACACCAACCCTCTTCTGACTGATAGTTGATCTCTGCACCGTTCATAAGAAGTTGTTTTACCGTTTGTATGTCTGTTGCATGTAATATAAGTTCAGAAGACAATGCATCTTTCAAAGTATTACACGACATGAGAGATTCCTGCCAGGTTGTATGTGCCTATTGAGATAGATAATATCCCCACTGTCAGGATGCCATATCGTAAGGCATTGACAGACTTGATCAAGTTTTCATTGATCAAATAAATTAAATAGCCAAAGAGTAAAAAAACAATACTCACACCAACGATAAAGGCCAGTACCATTTCTATACCGACATTTTGATGAGAGATAATACTTAGTGTAACAAGCATACCCCGTATACCACCTATACCCATAAGTAATCCCAGGGATAAAAGCATACTTTTGTCATGTAAATGGGCATCTTTATAATAGATATGTGTATGATGATCTGTGGCATGTGTATGATGATCGATGCGAATTTTATTTGTGATAGCTAAGTATACCAGATAGAGACCCATTAAAAGGATGACAGCGGATGAGATGATATCTCCATATTGCAAGATGTTCTCATTGGCTATCTGTCCCACAAAAAGTGCGAGAAGGTAAAGCATTGTACCATGACCCAAGGCAAAGAGAAAGGAAAGCATCAACGTTTCTTTTTTCTTTTTACCAATAGAAAAAAGTGCAATAGCAGAAAGATGATCAGGTCCTAACGCATGAAGAATACCATAGTAAAGTATGATTAGTAGACCGAAATCCATTCATTATCCTTTCTTATAATTTATCTTAAGTTATAGTAACAATTTCAGTATAGTTATAAATTATAAAAATTAACTTAAGAAAGATAAGAAAAAAGAGGAAGAGTAAAATTAGAAATATTACTCTTGATGTAGGGTATAGTTTATTTAAAAAGAGCAGAACCTACACGTATAAGATTTGATCCACACTTAATGGCCAATTGATAGTCTGAGCTCATTCCCATAGAACAGATACTGGCACCCTCTTTTTGTAGTTTTTCATAGATATTGTGTGTTGTTTCAAAACTTTGTTGTATCAGTTTTGTATCTTCTGTATGTGCACCTATGGTCATGACACCTTTAAGATTGATCTGAGGGCAGGTTTCTTTTATCGTTTGATAGATGTCAACAGCTTCTTCACTGCTTACACCAGACTTAGACTCTTCATTAGCTGCATTGATCTGAAGCAGACAGTGCATTTTTGTCTCTTTTGCCAAGAGTTTTTTGTTGAGTTCATTTGCTAACTCAATACTGTCTACTGACTGCATAAGGGTAGGGCGTAAATCTATGAGGTTATTGATCTTATTTTTTTGGAGTGAGCCTATCATATGCCATTCAAGCGGAAGTGCATCAAGTGCTTCCATTCGTTCTTTAAGCTGTTGTACTTGATTTTCGCCAAAGGCTCTTTGTCCCAAATCATACAATGTAGAAATATTTTCAAGTTCTGTATATTTAGCCACAGTGACAAGTTTTACAATGTGGTGTTCACTCACTGTTATACGTGCTTGCTCAATGTTCCAGATCACTTCATCCAGATTTGCTCTTAAGTGTTCTTTATCTAATATCATACCTATTGTCCTTTTCTAATGAATTGCCTACATGGCTACGCTATCACTTTGACCAGTTTGGTTCCAAGCCTATTGACTTGAAGCTAACGGTTTTTATCCCCAAAGTCTATTGATATCATTATACAATCCTAACATCATAAGAGAGATTAGTATTGCCCAACCTACAAGAGTGATGTATGTCATCACCTGATCACTTGCGGTTTTACCAGTAAGAATCTCATAGAGGTTAAACATGATATGTCCACCATCCAGAGCAGGAATAGGTAGTAAGTTTAGTACACCTAGGTTCACTGAAATGAGAGCAGTAAAAAAGAAAAGAGCCAGTATCCCTGCAGAGCTCGCTTCAGCAGTTACATCTACAATGGTGATGATACCTCCAAGTTTATCTGTACCTACTACACCGGTGATCAGTTTTTCCACACTCTGTACGATGAGTAAAGAGGCTTTTTTAGTCTCTTCCCAAGCATAATCCAGTCCATCTACAAATCCGAAATAGACGGTTGTTTGTTTTCCCAAAGGACTTATACCGATGATACGTCTGGTGATCTTTTCTCCAAAAATATTTTGGTCCTCTATGACCTTTGGAGTGAGTTGAAGTGTGATAAGTCGTTGCACACGTTCAACGATAATGGTTACGTCACCATTGGTGCCATTAATTTTCTCACCGATATTTTCCCAATAAAGTACGTTGTGACCATTTACCTGGATGATCTTGTCTTCTTTGGTTAAGCCCGCTTTAAATGCAGGCGTATCTTTCCCTACTTCTCCTACATAAGGTAAGAGTTTTGGAACACCAAGGTTTGCGATCGCAAAATAAAGTAAAAAAGCCAGTAAAAAATTGGCAAAAGGACCAGCCAGCAAGATGATGATTCTCTGCCACGGTTTCTTTACATTGTAAGAGTCTTCATCGTAAGAAATATTTGTAGGATCAGTATCATCCTGACCTTTCATCTTCACGTAACCACCAAGGGGGATAGCGGAGAGACTCCACTCTGTTTTCCCTATCATCTTAGAATAGAGCTTTTTACCAAAGCCTATACTAAAGACATCGACTTGTACACCAAAAAACCGTGCTGCAGTAAAGTGTCCAAGTTCATGAAAAAAGATAAGTACCGATAAGACTAAAAGTGCAACTATAATGCCCATAAAATTCCTCTGCTATAATATTATGAATTATATCCAAGTGTTGTAAAAAATTGATATATATTAAAAATATAATAGAATATTTTGCTAAAATAAAGCATAAGGATAAAAATATGAATGAAAATAAGAATGCACCAGAAGAGATGATCCGAAATGTTGAAGATGAAACGTCTGAAATGATCGAGGAGATCATAGAAGAAATGGATAAGGAAGTCTCTGAGATCGAAGAAGAAATCATAGACGAAATGGAAGATGAAGTTTCTCAAACGATAGAGGAAGAGGGTGAACATGTAGAAGAAACGGTAGAAGATCCCCCTTTACCGGCAAACATGAAAAAACATATTAAAGCAAAACATCTTGTAGAAAAAGCGAAAAAGATCGTTAATGAAGCAAATAACCGGATAGATGCGTGTAAACTTTTACTTGAATCTAATTTGCAAGAGTATGTAGACGCCAAAGCAGAACTTAAAAAAGGTGGATTTGATGCCTGTGTATTGTTGGTAAATCAATTAGGGCAACAGACAAAAGAGGATGAAGAAGAAAAAACGACACCTATTTTTGAACCGAAAGAAGATGTCAAGCCTATGGTTTTAAAAGATGTTTCAAGTGGTAAGTTTTCAGGGTTTATTTATGCGTTATTTGGAGGAGTAGCTGCGGCCATTGGAATGATCTACCTGGCTACAGAAAAGTTAGAGATGACACTGAATGTCACTAAAGTACCTTCAGAAGATGTGATGCAAAGTATTTTGGCTTGGTTTAGTACGATCATTGGTATGCAGGAGAATGTTACTATAGGGGCAGGTGTATTAGGTTCTGTTGTACTTGTAGTTATGATCCTTATCTATATCATCCGTGTAAGTCTAAAAGCAAGGAGTAATCTCCACTTCGCCGTTAAACAGTTTGTAGAAGCAGAGCTTTACACGGAACAAAAAGCCAACTGCAAACAAGAGATGGATAAAGTAGATGCTCACATTAAAGATGCGATAGGAACAATGAAGACATATGAAGTTCTTTTGAATGAACAAAAAGGAAAACTCCAACGTATTCTATATATAGAAGGCAATAAAGAGAAGAGTGCAGGGTATCATGACAAATCATATTTAGAGATACGTGATACGAAAGAGCTTATACGTAGTATTAAAGAATTCTTGGATATTTCTATGTCAGAAGAGGGAAAACTTTCTGCGAAAAGTGTACTGTTCTTACAGCAGGCAAAAGATCAGATGGATAAAATGCTTAAAAGATATTATTGAGTCTAAAGATTCATTATAAAATATAGAAGTTAGGTGAGATATCTTTTTGTATCCGCCTTCTTGTAACTTGACTACTATACTTCACTAAAATACACTTTTCAACAAAAGAGCTTATATATTTCTTACAAAGACCCGAACAGTTAGGAATCAATATATAAAGTATGGATAATGAGATAATAATATGATTGATTAAAATTTAATCAATAAATTGAATATTAAATAGATAAAAAAATATATAATTTAGGTACAAGACATGACATGAGATCATTAAATCTCAATTGCAATAAAAGATAACTAGGGTTCCGGCAGAAAATTCTGTGTCTGGTCCGAGAGTTGTCGACCTCTTGAGTAGGGGTTACACGGAGGGATAAAAGCCCGGGAGATTTAAAATCTCGTGCCGTGTTTTAAACTTAATACTCAAAGGAATCTCCAATGAAACACATTTTCAAATCTACATCCAAATTCTTAGTTGCTACGACATTAGTCATAGGTCTTAGTACATCAGCACTCATGGCAGAAGTAAAAAACAAATTCGAGGTCTCATGGACGATCTATGTTGGTTTTATGCCTTGGGATTATGCTCAGCAGAAAGGTATTGTTGACAAGTGGGCCAAAAAATATGATATAGAAATAGACTTAGTTCAGGTGAATGATTATATTGAGTCAATTAACCAATATACAGCAGGAAAATTTGATGGATGTCTTATGACAAATATGGATGCCTTAACTATACCTGCTGCAGGTGGTGTTGATTCTACTGCACTTATTATGGGAGACTTTTCAAACGGAAACGATGGAATTATTCTTAAAGGAAAGAAAAACCTAGCTGATATAAAAGGTCAGAGTGTTAATCTTGTTGAACTTTCTGTTTCACATTATTTACTTGCACGTGGTCTTGAATCTGTCGGTCTTAGTGAACGTGATGTTAAAGTAATAAATACTTCGGACGCTGACATGGTAGCAGCATACTCTTCAAGCGAAGTTACAGCATTGACACCATGGAATCCACAATTAAGTGAGATCATGGGAATGAAAGATGCAAACCTTGTGTTTGATTCTAGTAAGATCCCTGGCGAAATTATTGATATGCTTGTTTTAAATACGGAAACAATGAAAGATAATCCGAAATTTGCCAAAGCATTGACAGGTGCATGGTTTGAAGTTATGGCACTTATGAAAAAGGGAGACAAAGATGCCTTAACTTTTATGTCTGAGGCTTCAGGTACAGACCTTGCAGGGTTCAAAAGTCAACTTGATTCTACAAAGATGTTCTATGATGCAAGTGAAGCGGTTGAGTTTGCAATGGGTGATGCGCTACCTGCAACTATGAAGAAAGTGAGTGAGTTCTCATTTGATCACGGTATTCTTGGAGAAGGTGCGCCTAATGCAGAATTCATCGGTATGGAATTCCCTGGTGGAAAGACTTTTGGTGATACGAAGAACATCAAATTACGTTTTGATGATACTTATATCAAAATGGCTGCAGAAGGGAAACTTTAGGATAGCGCCATGAAACGATTGATGAACCTACGACCATCCAGAGGAGCAACACTCTTCTGGGGTCTATTACCATTTATTATTGTCGCAGTGTTCTATCTCTCGGCATCAGATATACGTCTTTCGGAAAATCCAAATGATAAGCTGTTACCTTCAATGGCAAGCTTTTCTGAGGCTATTGACCGTATGGCCTTTACACCAAGTAAACGAACAGGTGAAATACTTTTTGCAGAAGATACTGCTTCTTCACTTAAACGACTAGGACTTGGGGTCCTCATAAGTGCTGTATTGGCAATGCTTATCGGTATCCCTCTAGGATTTATACCTTTCGTTCGAGCGGGCTTGTCTCCCTTTGTAGCTGCCTTTTCAATGGTACCGCCAATGGCTATTTTGCCTATTTTATTCATTGTTTTTGGCATGGGAGAGATGGCAAAGGTCGCATTGATCGTCATTGGTGTAACACCATTGCTTGTCCGTGATATGCAGCAACGTGTCTCTGAGATACCTGTTGAACAGCTTATTAAAGCACAGACTCTTGGTGGTTCAAGCTGGACAATTGTTATGCGTGTTGTATTGCCGCAGGTTTTTCCAAGACTGCTTGATGCAGTTCGTTTGACCCTAGGTACCGCATGGATCTTTCTTATTTCAGCTGAAGCGATCGCAGCTACTGAAGGTTTAGGATACCGAATCTTTCTAGTACGCCGTTATATGTCTATGGATGTTATTCTGCCTTATGTGGCATGGATCACTTTTCTTGCATTCTTGTTCGACTTCTTGTTAAAGAAACTTACCTATAAACTTTTCCCTTGGTATACAGCCGGGAAGGAGGGGTCATGAGTCTTATTACGATCAAAAAGCTTTGGAAGAAATATGATGACAATGTTGTACTGGAGAAAATAAATCTCAATATTGAAGAAGGTGAATTCTGTACACTCGTTGGTCCTTCAGGTTGTGGAAAGAGTACATTTTTAAAAATGCTTCTTGGGCAGGAAGCACCGACAAGCGGTACATTCTTGCTTGATGGAAAGCCTTTCCCTGATGAACCGGGGATAGAGCGTGGAATTGTTTTTCAGCGCTACTCTGTTTTCCCACATTTAACTGTTTTGGGAAATGTCATGATGGCTATGGAGCTCAAAGAGTCAAAATTCTTTGGAAAGTTGTTTGGAACAAAGCGTAAAGAAGCTAAAGAGAGTGCCATGAAGATGTTGAAATCAGTCGGCCTTGGAGATGCTGCAGATAAATACCCCAGTGAACTCTCCGGAGGTATGCAGCAGCGTCTCTCCATTGCACAGTCCTTGGTAAATAAACCAAAGATACTTTTGCTGGATGAACCATTTGGTGCATTGGACCCGGGGATTCGTGCCGATATGCATAAGCTTATCTTGGATCTTTGGGAGAAGAATAATCTCACTATTGTGATGGTTACCCATGATCTTAAGGAGAGTTTCTACCTTGGTACACGTCTGCTTGTATTTGACAAGGTACGTTATGAACCGCAGGCACCTAACATGTACGGGGCGTTGATCACGTATGACATACCTGTAGGTGATACAAGGGAATCTGTCTTAAAAGAAGTAGAAGAATCTATAAATTAGTAAAGGAACAACAATAATGATAACAACACATAAAAATATAAA
>NZ_JBFFOH010000090.1:0-9839 GCF_041562805.1 Sulfurovum sp.
ACAGCATTTGAGGTTGATAAAAGATTATGTGAGCATCTTACGACTGAATTTGAAGAACCTATAAAAAACGGGAACTTTGAACTGCGGTGCGGAGATGTGCTTGAGCGTTGGGAGTCAGGAAGTCTGCTGGATGAACCTTATCATCTGGTAGCCAACTTACCCTATTATATCGCGACCAATATTATTTTAAAAGCATTTAAAGATGAACAATGCCAGTCTATTCTGGTTATGGTTCAATAAGAAGTTGCCGTTAAATTTGCAGCAAGTGTCAAACAAAAAGAGTTTTCTGCTCTTTCTGTTCTTGCGGCAAGTGTCGGAAAAGCAACACTTTGTTTCGAGGTTGAGCCCGAAGCATTTGTTCCACCTCCAAACGTCACTTCTGCCGTGCTTTTAATAGAGAAAAAACAGTCACAGGATGACGAGAAGTTTGAAGCGTTCTTAAAGATTGCATTTGCGCAACCGCGTAAAAAACTCTCTAAGAACCTCATGGCTGTTTTTTCTAAAGATATTGTAAATACAATTTTCGCAAAGTTGGAACTTGATTCTAACTTACGACCTCATGAAGCTGGGACATCTATTTATCATCATATATATAATGAACTAAAGGATTATTTAGATGGAAAACAACAATCAGAACAACGAAAACAATCAAAATCAAGAGCCAAGAACTCCCAGAGATAGAAAGCCAAATCCACACAGACAAAACACTGGTGGACAAACTGTAAATACTCAAGGTGGAAATACACAGGGGGAGAACAGACCAAACCCTAACAGAAAACCTCACCCAAATAGAAAGCCAAACCCAAATAGAAACCAAAATGCTGAAGGTGGAAATGCACAGGCAGAGAACAGACCGAACCCTAACAGAAAACCTCACCCAAATAGAAAGCCAAACCCAAATAGAAACCAAAATGCCGAAGGTAGAAATACACAGGGGGAGAACAGACCAAATGCTAACAGAAAACCTCACCCAGGTAATAAACCAGGCGGCAAACCCGGTGGTAATCAAAACCGTAACAGCGGGGGGAATAAAAACAGGGGCAGAAGAAAGAATGTAACCACTGTAAATGATACAATGAGAGCTTCTCTCGAGGAAAATGCACGCGTTAAAGACGCAACCATGAACCCTTGGAAGCAGATAGACATGTCAGCAAAAGGTAAAATACGTTTCACTCCGCTAGGTGGTCTCGGCGAGATCGGTGGGAACATGGCGGTTCTTGAAACTGAAACAACTGCTATCATCATCGATGTAGGTATGTCTTTCCCTGATGAAACGATGCACGGTGTAGATATCCTGGTACCTGATTTCTCATACTTGCATACACTTAAAGAAACAAAAGATGTCTATGTCATCATCACACACGGTCATGAAGACCACATTGGTGCAATGCCTTACCTCTTTAAAGAATTACAATTCCCTATCTATGCTACACCACTTGCACTAGCAATGATAGAAAATAAATTTAATGAACATGGACTCTCTGCACACACAAATAAATTTAATTTTGTAACACTGAGAAAACAGTATCAGATCGGTGACATGAAAATAGAATGGCTACACAATACTCACTCTATCATTGATGCATGTTCACTTGCTATTGAGACACCTGCTGGAACCATCATCCATACGGCTGACTTTAAAGTAGACCATACTCCTGTAGACAACTACACAATGGACTTACACCGTTATGCATATTATGGTGCCAAAGGTGTACTTTGTCTTTTCTCTGATTCGACTAACTCACACAACCCTGGGTTTACGAAAAGTGAAAAAGTCGTTGGAAAAACATTTGATTCACTCTTTGACCTTGCAAAAGGAAGAGTGATCATGTCAACATTCTCATCAAACGTTCACCGTATCTTCCAGGCAATGGAAAGAGCAGTCAAACACGGTAGAAAAGTCTGTGTGATCGGTCGTTCAATGGAGCGCAATGTTGAAACCAACAGAGCTCTTGGCTTTGTAGATATTGAAGACAAACACTTTATCGAAGTACACGAAGTACCAAAATATGCTGAACATGAAGTACTTATTGTAACTACAGGTTCACAAGGTGAGACTATGGCTGCATTGAACCGTATGGCAACAGATGAGCATAGACACATCAAACTAAAGCCTTCTGATACGGTTATTATCTCTGCTTCAGCTATTCCAGGGAATGAAGCTTCTGTCTCAGGCCTTATGAACAAACTCATCAAAGCAGGCGTTACTGTACGCTATAAAGAGTTTGGAGATATTCACGTCTCAGGTCACGCCGCACAAGAAGAGCAGAAACTTATCTTGAGACTCGTCCAACCAAAATTCTTCTTACCTGTACACGGTGAGTACAATCACATCGCAAAACACGCAAAGACAGCCGTAGAGTGTGGTGTTGATGAAAGAAATATTTTACTTATGTCTGACGGGGATCAAGTAGAGATCACGACTAAGTATCTTAAAAAAGTCAAAACGGTTAAAAGTGGTAAAACATATATCGACAACCAAAACAATATGACCATTGAAAATGATGTAGTACTTGACAGACAAAAACTGGCTGAAGACGGTATCGTCAATGTTGTAGCCCAGATTTCACAAAGTAACCAAAAAGTAGTGGGGAAACCTATTGTCACTTCACATGGTCTTGTTCCAGATAAAGAAGATAAGAAATTTGCAAAAGAGATAGAAGTGTTACTTGAAACAATGCTACTTAACATGAAACCTGAAGCACTCAAGAACCATAAAGATATTGAAAATGATATACGTGCAGTCGTCAGAAAACATGTTGTTCGTACTACAAAGAGATATCCGCTTATTATTCCTACTATCTTCATCGTTTAATCTACTTCTGCCTCAGGGCAGAAGTTATTGCTGTATCATTAAGAAATACCTACATGTATCCTACTCTGCTAATTATGCTATAATCGTTTAAAAATATATAAAGACTTAACCATGGATCTTATCAAAATCGCACAAGAAACATTTCACGTTGAAGCAGATGCTTTATACAAAGCAGCTGAACGTTTAGACCAAAATTTTCTGAATGCCATTTCACTTATCCTGGATACAAAAGGAAAGCTTATCATCACTGGTGTAGGAAAGTCTGGATTGGTAGGTGCCAAAATGGCTGCTACTTTCGCCAGTACCGGTACATCAAGTTTCTTTTTGCACCCGACAGAAGCACTGCACGGAGATTTGGGAATGATAAGCAAAGGGGATACTTTACTTGCTATAAGCAGTAGCGGAGAAAGTGAAGAACTAACGAAGATACTTCCTCATATCAAGCGTTTTGATATCCCACTGATCGGACTTACAGGAAATGAAAGTTCATCTCTTGGGTCTTATGCGGATGTTTTTCTGGATATTTCTGTAGAAAAAGAGGCATGCCCACTGGGTGTTGCCCCGACAACTTCCACTACGCTGACCATGGCACTTGGTGATGCTTTGGCTGTAGCT
This sequence comes from Sulfurovum sp., assembly GCF_041562805.1. GTDB lineage: Bacteria > Campylobacterota > Campylobacteria > Campylobacterales > Sulfurovaceae > Sulfurovum. The sequence continues at coordinate 3,431 of NZ_JBFFOH010000090.1, forward strand.
CTCATGGAAAAAAGAGGGTTTAAGCAAGAGGATTTTGCTTCTTTCCATCCTGGTGGATCACTGGGTAAAAAACTTTTTGTGAAGATCAAAGACCTTATGAGAACAGAAGATCTACCTGTTATTAACAACACTACGACACTCAATGAGGCCATTGTGGCAATGAGTGAGGGTAAACTTGGGACAGTACTCATCGTGGATGAAACAGATACATTTATCGCGATCTTAAGTGATGGCGACCTTAGACGTGCACTGATGAAAGAAGGATTTAGCCTAGACCATCTAGCTATAGAATACGCCAGTAAAAATCCTAAAAGCTATACCAATACAGAGTTACTGGCAAGTGATGCCCTTGAAATTATAGAAAATGGGCGAATACAACTTTTGCCTATCACAAACAAAACAGGCAATATCATCGGTGTATTACACATCCATGATCTAATTAATGCTGGAATTAAAAGCAAATAAGAAACGAGAAATAATGAGACTAAACAAATTTATATCACATAACACAAAATACTCCAGACGAGAAGCCGACAAACTCATAGACGAGGGTGAAGTCACTTTAAACAAAAAAGTCTTGAAAGATTTTGGGTATGAAGTAGAAGAAGATGACCATATTTATGTGAAAGGCAGACCGGTTAAGAAAAGTACAGAGCTGACCATCATCGTCTACAATAAGCCCAAGGGTGTACTGGTCACCAAAAAAGATGATAGAGGACGTGCAACCATCTATCATAAGCTTCCAGGCAAATACAGACACTTTGTACCTGTAGGTAGACTAGACTATGCTTCTGAAGGACTTTTGCTCTTAACGGACTCCCCAGAGGTCGCAACCGCCCTCATGGAGAGTGGTTTGGACCGTACCTATAATCTTAAGATCGATAAACCTATTACTCCAGAGATGATCACCGCAATGAAAGAAGGTCTGGTACTCGATGATGCCCGTGCCGGTGCCCATGAGAAATCTAAGATCTACAGTATGGAATTTGCTCCTTTTGCACACTTTGAAGTGAGATCTGAAGGGGAAAATTTTTCAAAACTTCGTGTAACCATCACTGAAGGTAAAAACAGAGAACTAAGACGTTTTTTTGCACACTTTGAAGCAAAAGTACTTGACCTCAAACGTGTGGCCTTTGGAGGTATAGAGTTAAACAACCTTCCTACCAATAAAACACGTTACTTTACCCGTAGAGAATACGATGATGTGCATAAGTTTATGAAACGAAGACGTGAAAATGCTGAAGCAGCTATCAAAAATGCCGCCAACGCACGTAAACAAGAAGAAAAAAATAAACGCGAAAAAGCGCTTGAAGAAAAAAAGAGTAACACATCAAAAAAGTTTACTAAAAGAGATTAAATTGTGCCAAATCTTGCACTGAAATATCGCCCTAAAACACTTGATGAGATGATAGGTCAATCACACCTTTTAGGTGACAGTGCCATATTACAAAAACTCATCACCACAGGCACCCTCTCCCATACCTTCTTTTATGGACCACCCGGTTGTGGAAAAACAACCCTGGCAAGGGTGATCGCTTCCCTTCTCGATATACCTTTTTACGAGATGAATGCCACCACGCTCAAGATAGAAGATCTGCGCAAGATCTTTAAAGAGTATACCAATGCATTACAAAAACCTCTTATTTTCATAGACGAAGTCCATAGGCTTAGCAAGAACCAGCAAGAAGTACTCTTACCTTTTATGGAAAACCAGGCCGCTCTTATCATAGGTGCTTCTACAGAAAACCCCTATTATTCACTTACCGCTGCAATGCGTTCACGTTCACACCTTTTTGAACTTGAAGCGATCAGTCAAAAAGAGCTGTATGCCTACCTGGACCACGTTCTCCAATTGGAAGAGATCATCCTGGAAGATGATGCAAGAGAATATCTTGTCTTTTCCAGTGGTGGTGATGTACGGGCGATGCTAAATCTGCTAGAGAGTGCTGCTGCTGTTGAAAGCCCTGTTACACTTGCTACACTCAAACAGATACGCCCTCATGCCATGCAGGCAGGAAGTTCCGAAAGCGAAAGCCACTATGAACTGACTTCTGCCATGATCAAAAGCATTCGCGGGTCTGATATAGATGCTTCCATCTATTATCTTGCCAGACTGATAGATGGCGGAGAACCTGCAGAATTCATTGCAAGACGTTTGAGCATCCTCGCCAGTGAAGATATAGGAAACGCTAACCCTCCTGCTCTTAACCTTGCCAGTTCCACACTGAATATCGTGAAACATATAGGCTATCCGGAAGCCAGAATATCACTCTCTCAGCTTGTCATCTATCTTGCCTCTTCACCTAAGTCCAACAGTGCCTATATGGCTATTAACACTGCCCTTAAAGATATTGCAGCAGGAGAGATACACCCTATTCCTTCTCATATCAAAACCCATGCAAAAGAGTATCTCTATCCGCATGACTTTGGTGGCTGGGTAAAACAGCCTTACCTTTCCGTACCTAAGAAATACTATACTACCCAGCAGATAGGTTTCGAAAAAACACTTTGGCAGTGGCATGAGAAAATAAAGTCCAAATAATTTAATCACATTTCCCACACATTCCTGTGGTATAATAAAATTCAGTTAAGATATAAAAGGAATGAAATGAAACATAAACTACTACATCATTTTTTAATTTTAGGTAGCAGTATCATGATACTTAATGGATGTACCGGTCAAGAAGTAGCACCAAACAATGCCACCCAAACAGGTGCTGCAACAGGAGCACTTGCTGGTGCAGTTATAGGCTATAATTCTGGTAGCCATAGTGGGACAAATGCTGCTGTAGGCGCTCTCATAGGTACAGCTGTTGGTGCTGGTATAGGAAATGCCGTAGACAATAGTAACTCGGAACAAGTACAACCAGGTGGATGGCAATAGCCCTCCTCTCATATAAAAAGGATATAAAATGAAATTAACCAAACCAATACTTGCAGCTACTGTAGCTGCTTTCATGCTGGGAGGATGTTACAATCAACCTGGTCTTGTCGAAGACACAAGTTATAATCGTACTAAAACAGGTGCTGCAACAGGAGCGCTGGCTGGTGCAGCCATAGGATATAATACAGGTAGCAGAGACTCAAAAAGTGCCATAATTGGCGGTCTTCTAGGTGCTGCGTTGGGTGGAGCAGTAGGTTATAGTATGGACCAGCAAGCTAATGAAGTTGCACGTGCGCTTGGTACAGGTGTTAATAATGATCCACTTGCAGCACTTGACCCAAATAGAGACATCGTTGTGTCAAAAACCAATAGTTATGTAAAAATTATGTTTAGAGACCGTATGATGTTTGCTACAGCTTCATCTAGATTGCAACCAAGTGCAAGAGCAAAAGTACAAAAAGTAGGACAGGTTTTAGCTAACTACCCTCAAACGGTTGTAGGTGTTGCAGGATTTACAGATAATGTAGGAAGTTACTCTTACAACCTGGATCTTTCACAAAAACGTGCCACAACAGTAGGTAATCTACTTGCCACAAACGGAAGACCATTCATCAAAGGGTGTTCATATAATAAAGCTCTTGTACCAAATGACTCTGCTAAGAACAGAGCACTTAACAGACGTGTAGAAGTCTATCTTTATGCAGACAGCAAGAGAATGTCTGATCCTTGCCGTTAAACGCTGCTATTTCAACAAGCTAAGTGAACGCTTGGCTTGTTCTGCATTCATAGCACCAGAAAAATATTGACTTTCAACGTTATCAACTTCAGCAGTAAGTTTTGCCTGTAAAGCATCCCCCCTAACTCTTTCATTTATAAATAATTTCATATCAGAAAAATCAGGAAAAATTTCTAAGAATTCTGTTTTTAATGCAGAGTTATTCCATGCCTTTACTTGTATACTCACCGGTTCATCTGTCATATCGAGTATCTCTCGCCCAATACTGTCAACACTTTGATATTTATCATACTGATGCTTCTGCTGATATTCTTCATTTTGAAACTTATCATCTTCCTGGATATCGCCGACAAACTGAGTAATAAAATAAAGAAACCCTACCCCTATAAGCACAAAGAAAAATAAACTCTTATCCATAATCACATCCTGGCTATATATTTAATATGAAAATTATACACTAAATTTTAGAAAAGAGGTTAATTGTAGTTTTTATAAAAAATAATCAACTGTTAATTCTCCGATAATATTAGGATGATACAAAGGCTTGTCTAAACTTGATATAATAATCCAAGATACTATTTAAAGGAACAGCAAATGAAAAAAGTATTCATATCTGTTTTATTGTTCTTATCTTTATTATTCAGTACTGACACTAAACCACCCTATGATAAGTTTAGTATCTTAGAGGATGAGATACACAGTTTAAAGTTAAAAAATAAAGAGTTAAAAACCCTAAACAAATCCTTAGAGACCCAAAATAATAACAATAAAGAACAAATGAGACAATATAAAAACGCTCTTATTTCAAAAAAGCTAAAGAAAGCCAAATTGAAACTTACTCAAGCTTCGGTAAGCACTATCATACCTTTAGCAGGCACGACCTCTCTTATGGCACTTACATACAATGATATTCGAGACTACTGTCAAGATGTGCAAGAGTTTAAAGCATTTGAGGTATCCATGTTTGGCACTTTTGATCAGGAAGTCACTGAAGATGAAAAACGCTTATGTAAATATGCCATGCAAAAAGAATTATTGCCCGATTTAGATCAATATCCACAAGATTCTAAAGAATGGATAAAAGATAAGTATAAAAAACTTGAGGATAAGACAAAAAAAAAGATGGATAAATGGTTTTAAAGTTCTGAATACGAAGAAATATGTTTTTAAGAATAAAAGTATCTTGTCATAGTTAAAAAGTGATTAAGTGCCGCGTAAACGGGCTTTATAAGTGGTGCGGATGAGAGGACTCGAACTTATTAGCCTATCAATCTTTACAGTTCATGACATAGCCAAATCCCCTCATATACGCACTTCATTGTTTCTCTTAATTCCTTTTAATGTATAATAATTCCAATAAGTAGTGTTACCCAAAGTGTTACCCACTACTTTTACTTAAAAGGACGGTGTACCAATGGCTGTTAAACTTAGTGACTTTAGAAAATGTACATATAAAGCAGGTGGTAAAGTTATTGAAGTGCCAAATCTCTATGAAAGCATTAATACCGACAGGCTCAAAGGGCGTAAATACCTTGCACGTTTTAGGCTTGACGAGAAGATTTATACTAAGATATTAGGCTACTCTAAAAAGAACGGTACAATCGTCTTAAGCCCTAAAGATGCAGGTAAACTACTGGACATATACAAAGCAGATTTAGAAGCAGGTTACACCTCATCAAGCAATATTACTTTAGACAAACTCTTTGATTTTTACTTTGAAACACTCGACACATCCAAACAATGGACTCACAAAAAGAAATACATTTATGATCATTATGTGGGAACGTCCAAAAATGATGATAGTACCGCTAAGAAAATTACTAGAAAACCTACAGAAGAAGAACAAAAAAGACAAGGGATATTTGATAAAAAGAAAATAGGAAAAAAGAAAATAGAGAATATTAGAGAGATGGACATACAAAAGTTACTCAATAGTATGAATGAACAAGGGCTAAGCCCACGAACACGAAAAAGCGTTATGGAAGTACTTAACCCTCTCTTTAGATTTGCAGTAACCAACAAGTATTTAAGAGATAACCCGTCAATAGGTATAACGGTAAAAATACCAAGTCAAAAGAAGATAGTCACCAACGCTACAGACCTATTTAAAAGGGTGTATGCAGGGATTAACGCCTATTACCATGATAACCCATACTACAAAGCATTATTTCTTTTTGGCTTCACGGGTAGACGTAAAGGAGAGATACTTAATCTCAAATGGGAGAACATAGACTTTACACATAACTACTACTGGATAGAAGATACAAAGACAGACGATCAACAAAAATACCAACTACCTCCCTACCTCATAGAGCCGTTACAGGAGATCAAGGATGACAGAAAAGGCTTAGTATTTAAAAGTCCTATTACAGGGAAGAAAATCATAAACATAGACAGACAAATGCGACAGCTAAAGAAGTTTTTAGATATGGATAATCTCTCTATGCACTACATGAGAAACATATTGGTAAGTGCCTTAGCAGAACAGCAAGTAGAGGCTATCACTCTTAGTGGTATATTAGGGCATAAAGATCCAAACACCATAAACAAGTACCTAAGTATCAATCATTATAAAAGCAGTCAAATTGGGCTTAATAAAGTTGATGAAATTATTGATGTAGATGTAAATGCGGGGGAATAGGCCTTTTAAAAACTATCACTAAAGCTTATAAAAAAGATGCCTGAAAATGATACAAATTTTCAAAAATGCACAAGTAAAATTTGAGTAAAATCGGAAATGAGTTGAAACAAACTCAAGAACATCGATTAGAGTATCGATGGCATCAAGT
>NZ_JBFFOH010000091.1:0-9821 GCF_041562805.1 Sulfurovum sp.
CAGTTCAGTGAGTATATTTACTTTCAGACCATTCTCTTTAATGGCTGCACCGGAGACGATGGCGTGGATGCTTCCAAAGTTGGAGGTCGGCGTTGCGTCCATGTTCAGGTCATCATCGGTATCGACATCTTCTCCGCCTGTAGCGGAGATAAGGTAGAGACCGTCACTGGCTACGGACTGTTTAAAGCTTGATGGCAGAAGCATCAAACCGTTGGTGTCAAGAGTGTCTCCTGACGAGGTGTAGCCGTTATAGACGATTTGACCAAAGTCTGTTGCGACAAGGCTCATGATCTCTATCTGTGCATTGGCGATCGGGCCGAGTTCGATTCTGTTTAACAATGAAACAACTTCATAGTTGTACACTTTACCATCTTTATCATACTGATAGCGCTCACCTGCGTACTCTAAATCAGGATGTTCTGTAACTTCGACAGCAACACGGATACCGCCTTCCGGTTTCGTAATAATGATCTTGGCTACCGCACCTATGTTTAGCAGGTCTGTACTTGGAATGTTAATAGAGATCTTAAGACCACCGCCAGGGGCATCTATTTTTAATTTAATTGTTTCAGGCAGCAGCGCTTCATCGATGTTGGTAGTGTCTTGAGTTGTAATATGTACAACATAGGTCCCCGCTTGAACGTCTGCTTCATTTTCAATGAACCAATGTTCTTTGGGGCATGTCTCATCAAAGGTGTCATACGAAACGATTTCAACATCACCTGCACCATCTTCACCTTCTTTAAAAACAGTTAGTTCCAGGTCAATTGCAGGACTTTTCCAGCTAAGATCGACTTCGAGCACGCCTTCTGTCACATTAGCATCACCGCACCCTTTTACGATCTGGTCTTCTGTACCGTCAAGCAGGTAGCAGCCAACATCGTTACTCATATCATCAAGTATAATGTTTTGATCTTCCACGTCAATAATCAATTCACCATCTTCTGATGCAAATACATATTTTTTTATACCATTAACATCTAGTGGATAGGCTTTGCCAAGATAACGTTTTGTACCATTGACATCAACACTGTCTATTCTAAAAGGAAAGGCTGTGGGTATAGTTAGAGATTCTTGAAAATGTATCAATTCAGCTCTACGTTCTTCACAAATATGAGTGTTTATATTTTCTGTTTTTATCAGCCATTGAGAATAGGTTCTATCTAATGCAAGTAACAACGCAGGAATATTTTCTAATATTTGTCGCAGTGAATCAGTTTGTCTAAGATATTCAGAAACAAATTCATGGTTTAAATCAAAAAGCACATCGTCTTCAGGATTTAAATCTGCATTACCTTCCATACTACCTGGAATAGAATTGATAAGCTTATCCCCTCTAAATGTCACATAAGCACCTTTTAATGCATGAACGCTACTCGCAGGAGAAGCCACTTGTAGATTAGCGAAGTAGTCTTTATACCAAGTAGGTGTTAAGGTATCATATACACGGTTTGCAAACTTGCCACCTTGAGAGTGAGAAACTAATAATACTCTATGTCCTTTGGTAAAACTTATCGTTTTATAACGATTGAGCATATCCTCTAGATTCGCACCGTCTATAGATATAAAATAGTTATCTAACCACTCTCTAATGATTGAATGTTCGGAATGTTGCAACCATCCAAAAAATGAAAAATATGGCAACTGTCCTTCTCTTTGCAGTTGATCGAAAATCTCAACTATATCCCAGAAAAAACCAAAATATTCATCAATGTTTCCTGCCCCTGTTTCTGGTGACACACCTGTCCAATTGTATGAAAGTAAAATAATATTTTCATTTGCTTCAGCACTATCTCTGACAGCATAATGACGTTTTTTGAATGTTTGTATATTGCCATTATAGACTGACCATAATATTTTTCTTGATAATTCATCTCTTCCATTTTTAGCAGTTTCACTATCATTCCAGACACCATTTCCAAAATAAATATCTGTGATGTCTTCGTTTATTTCTACGCCGTGAACAAAACTTATTAACAAGCTCCATAATATAAATAACCGTTTCATTGCAACTCACCTAATACGTCAATATCAAAATCACATTTATCTTTAGTAGAGCTAAGGACACCTCCGCCTCCGCCTAACATATGTCCACTAAGTGAAGCGTTATAATAAAAATATGCTTTCATACGAAGTTTAGTGTTAAAGAGTTTTTCTTTATACTCATTATCATAAATTTTATTTTCTAGTCTAAACTTAGTTCCGGCTATACTTCCTTCTATAGATGACAAGTTGAATTTTTTTGTCGCTTCATCATACCAATACCATTTACAATCCAATGCATAATCTACTTTTTTATATGATTTATTCTCAAAAGCATTTTTAGGGTCATTTTCCATAATAAACTGATATGCTTTTGCATACTGTAGAGCAATAGCAGTTTTAGTTTTTGGAAATTCTACTTCTTTTGAAAAGCGAATAATAATATGCCTCTCCACATCATCCCTAACCCCATTTCCATTAGCATCAATCCCAAGCAGTGTCGAATCATTAACAACCGGGTCAGGTTCAGGCGGAAGTTGATGCCCGTTGATGACTTCCGGCACATAAAAACGGTACTTTATCTCTTTGATCTGCGTCGTTTTATAGGCTTTGTCCGCTTTAAGACTTTTGATCTCCACTTCGTAGATACCTTCGCTTAGTAATGTACTTGGCGTATAGACCACTTTGTTGTCAAACTTGTCATAGTCGATGGTACCGTCGATGTGCTCATTGGTCTTAGAGGAAAGGTGAACAAGTTTGATGTTGTTCTTTTGCACACTCGAAGCATCGAGCGGTACGGTAAAGCTCACTTCGATCTTGGCATTGTTCCAAACATCTGTTTGTGCTACTGTAGGAGAGAGTTTGGCGATAACCTCTTGATCGGTGCCTTTGGATATACTAAGATCATCATCGGCACCGTATAGAGAGATAGAGCCTGTTATAAAGAGTAGAAGTACCAAGAAGTGTTTCATCATTGCGCCTTTAAAATCGAATATGGCACATTGTATAATAGAAATATCTAATTATGTTATTAATAGTGTTAAATAGCTAAATTAATCTCATTTCTTGTTCCCATCGTCCTCGTTGAGAGTGCATACACTCACCATATTCGTTCTACATATATCAATTCCTCCCCGTTTCCTTCGTAATTACGCGCACTGAGATAATGCCAATGTACTGCTTCTTCAATACTCTCTCGTCTTGTAAATATCGGTATTCAGTGTAATATTGTACAGGTGCTAAAATGTGGAGATGTCGGTTTATAAACTTTATAGCGGCTTCGTCCCATTAGACAATTTTCTTACTGGCTAACTTTGGTACGCATTCCCAACGAGGACGTTTGGAACGAGGAAAAGAATATCATTAGCATTGGAACGAGCATCTTTTTCTTTAGTTAAAATGCCATTTGCAAAATATACATCAGTTTTTCGTTCATCTATTGCAGAAAATGCAAGTACCGGTAATATGATTAGGAGTAATAATATTTTTTTCATAATTTATTTCTCGTATCTACTCGTATTAAAATCACAAGCCTTTTTTTCATCTTCCTTTTTTGGAAGTGCATAGCTATCGCCACTCAAAAGGGTATCGTATTGAGTATATGCATTTTTTCTTTCTTCGGTATTGAAATATATTTTCTTTCTAAGATATTTTGTATCAAAGTCATTTTCGACCAATAATGGTTCATTGAAATACTTAGCATCATATTTATAATAAAACTCACAATGACGAGCCTTTCTTACTTCATCATGAATCTCCCTAGCCCTCTCAGGAGTCTCCAGCACTTTTTTATAAGCTCTTGCTGCCTGCATAGCAATATCTATATGTATAGGGTGTTTGTCTCTATACTTGTTAAGTATCCATATCTCCACATCATCCCTCACCCCATTCTCATTAGCATCAATCCCAAGCAGTGTCGAATCATTAATGGTCGGATCAGGCTCCGGCGGAAGTTGATGTCCATTGATGACTTCTGGCACATTAAAACGGTACTTGATCTCATTGATCTGTGTCGTTTTATAAGCTTTGTCCGCTTTAAGACTTTTGATCTCTACTTCGTAAACACCTTCACTTAGTAATGCATTTGGCGTATAGACCACTTTATTGTCAAACTTATCGTAGTCGATGGTACCGTCAATGTGCTCATTGGTCTTGGAAGAGAGGTGCGTGAGTTTGATGTTGTTCTTTTGCACACTCGAAGCATCGATCGGTACGGTAAAGCGCACTTCGATCTTGGCGTTGTTCCAGACATCGGTCTGTGCTACTGTAGGGGAGAGCTGAACAATTACATCCTGATCGGTGCCTTTAGATATACTGAGATCATCATCAGTACCGTAGAGAGAGATAGAGCCTGTTATAATGAGTAGAAGTACCAAGAAGTGTTTCATCATTGCGCCTTTAAAATCGAATATGGCACATTGTATAATAGAAATATCTAATTATGTTATTAATAGTGTTAAATGGCTAAATGAATCTCATTTCTTGTTCCCAACGTCCTCGTTGGGAGTGCATACACTCACCATATTCGTTCTACATATATCAATTCCTCCCCGTTTCCCGTAATTACGAAAATTTAGGGTCAGTCGCCAACTCACTACTTCACTCCTCTAAAAATCTTAGAGACTGCAGCAGGAGAAAGGTGTAAATACCTTGCGACTTCTGCCTGTTTATACCCATCGTTTAGTGCATCGATTATAGCTGAGTTTCTTTTACTCAGCTCTTCTGCTTTTTTAAAATGTTCTTGTAATGTTTTCTCTTTCTCTTGTCTGAACTCATGTTCAGTGTGAATGATTTTCTTTTTTTGTTCAATCTCCAGCTCTTTGAGTTCTTGTAATCTCAGTTCTGTTTCCAATAGTTCTTGAATACCCTCTTCTTCTAACTCTTTTATAAGCTTGGAGTGTTTGGCACAAGCAATGACATCAAGATTGCTGTTTAACTGTGTAGCGAGCAGTGTAAAAGGGTACTCACCTACTGTTTGTGCCATCTTTGCTTTGATGGGGTTATGTTCTATATATCTAAAGAGCGTATAGAGATAGTCTTCGTTGATGATATACCATGACTTGTATCGACCTTGCCAAAAATGTCCTGTACGTTTGTATGTTTTATTGAAGTAGATAGCGTAGTTGGAGTTTATTTGGCGCATAAAGAGTGAAAGATTTTCTTGTGTTGATTCTATGAGAAGATGGTAATGGTTGTCCATAAGGCAGTAGTCATGCACATTAACCTTATAGATGTCACACGCTTTACAGAGTATCTCTAAAAACTTCTTTTTATCATCAGCTGTTTTATAGATCTTCCCTCTTGCTACACCACGGTTGACTACATGGTGAAAGCCCGCAAAGTCAACTCTTGGTCTTCTTGGCATTCCTTCCTCCCTATTAGTATTTTAATCTATTGTACTCTAAAAGTAGCGAGTTGTCACCTGACCCTAAATTTTCTGGTGACACACCTGTCCAATTGTATGAAAGTAAAATGATGTTTTCATTTGCTTCAGCACTATCTCTAACAGAATAATGACGTTTTTTGAATGTCTCTACATTGCCATTATAAATATCAAATAAAATAACTCTACTGAGTGCCAGACGTCCTTCTTTTGCTGTATTAGCACGATTCCATACGCCATTTCCAAAGTAAATATCAGTAATATCTTCATTCGTTTCAATTCCGTAAACTAAGCTTACAAGCAAACTCCATAGTATAAATAGTCGTTTCATTTAGAGCTCACCTAAACCATCAATGTCAAAATTGCATTTATCTTTTGTAGAGCTCAGAACACCTCCCCCTCCACCTAACATGTGTCCACTAAGTGAAGCATTAAAATAAAAATATGCTTTCATCCGTTCTTTTGTATTAAATAGTTTTGACTCTAGTTCTTCATCAAAAATTTTATTTTTTACTATATGCTTTGAAATATTTGTACTTCGTAGGTTATTTTTCTTAATTCCTGCATCTATAAAATAACCAAAACAGTCTAATGCGTAATCTGCGTACTTGTATGTTTTATTTTTATATGAATATTTTGGATCATGTCCAACAATATATTGATATGCATTTGCAAACTGCAATGCAATAGCAGTTTTTGTTTTAGGATATTCTGTATCATCAGCATATCGCTGAAGAATATATATCTCCACATCATCCCTCACCCCATTCCCATTAGCATCAATCCCAAGCAGTGTCGAGTTGTTCACTACCGGGTCAGGCTCAGGCGGAAGTTGATGGCCGTTGATAACTTCGGGGACATAAAAACGGTACTTTATCTCATTGATCTGTGCCGACTTGTAGTCTTTGTCCGCTTTGAGGCTTTTGATCTCCACTTCATACGTGCCTACAGGAAGTAAAGCGCTTGGTGTAAAGAGGACTTTGTTGTCGTATTTGTCGTAACTGATGGCACCGTCGATGTGGTCGTTGGTCTTGGAGGAGAGATATACTAGTTTGACATTGTTCTTCTGTACGCTCGAAGCGTCGAGCGGTACGTTAAAAGAGACCTCGATCTTGGCATTGTTCCAGACATCGGTCTGTGCTACTGTAGGGGAGAGTTGAGCAATTACGGCTTGGTCGGTGCCTTTGGATATACTTAGATCATCACCGGAACCGTAGAGAGAGATAGAACCTGTTATAAGAAACAGGAGTATCAAGAAGTGTTTCATTGTTGTGCCTTTTACATCAAATCTGGCACAGTTTATCACAAACAATTTTATATTGTTAATATAAATTTACTTTTATTGTCCGCCACTAGAACGTTAGTCTTTACGCCACCCTCTGTTGCTTCAAATCTGCATATGGTTCTCGAACGGGCACCAGTACTGCAGTCTCGTTCAACTATCCTTCCCAGTTCTGATACGTAACTATATCCAACAGGTTTGGAACCGGGCGGCGGCACAAACCCTGCAGGATATTGCGTATAGTCCAGTTTCCAATCAATGTTTCGTACACTATTTTTAAGATGGTCTAAACTTGAAAAACCGTTGGTAGCAAGTCTACTTACGAGATCATTGTTCCAGTCTATTCGCGGAGTATCCGATTTTATATCTGCATTCATGGGTGAAGCTACACTCACAGCCTCAAAGTAAGGTTGCATCCACGCATCCAAACCCTGATACGCTTCATAGGTAAAAAGGTTCCCTTGAAAGTGGGCAACCACTAAGACTTTGTGCCCCTCTTTGATACTGTTTTTATACGAATCTATTTGCTCTGAAAGATTTCTGCCGTGGGAAGTCTGGACAAATTCATCTATGAGCCCCTGTATCCCAAGCTTTTGAAAAAGAGATTCAAGGAGATCGAAGGTGATACGGTGGGATTCATTATAGTTGTAGGCTACTTTGCCGATGGTTTTGTTGCAAGTGGCTATACTAAACTTATTGATAATGGCGTCTTCAAGGATACCTGCGTTATCAATTGCCGTTTGTTGTGCTGTCATAATACCATTAGCAAAATAAACATCGGTTTTTCGTTCATCAATATTTGCAAATATTGTTACAGAATTCAGTAGTAGTACAAATGCAAAAAGTAGTTTTTTCATCAACTACTCCTCGTATTTGCTGATATTGAAATCACATGCAGCTTTTCTTTCTTCAATTTTAAGAAGTGTATAGCTGCCGCCACTTAACAACTTGTCGTACTGAAGATATGCCTCCATACGCTTTTGTGTATTGAAATATATTTTACTTCTGAAAAACTCATTAACAACATTGTTTTTTAATAATAAAGGTTCATTGAAATATTTTGCATTTAATCTATAATACAATTGACAATATACTGCTTTATCCACTTCATCATGAATCTCCCTCGCTTTTTCAGGAGTCTCAAGCACTTTTCTATATGCTCTTGCTGCCTGCATAGCAATAGCTATATAGATTGGATGTTTGTCTTTATATTTATTCAATACCCAAATCTCCACATCATCCCGCACGCCGTTCTTATTTGCATCAATTCCGAGCAGTGTCGAGTTGTTCACTACCGGATCAGGCTCCGGCGGTAGCTGATGCCCTTGAATGATCTGAGGTTCTGTTGCGTACAGCACCACTAGAGAAAGAGGGAAGAGGAGTATCAAGAAGTGTTTCATTGTTGTGCCTTTTACATAAAATTTGGCACAGTTTATCACAAACAATTTTATATTGTTAATATAAATTTACTTTTATTGTCAGCCACTAGAACGTTCGTGTTTACGCCACCCTCTGTTGCTTCAAATCTGCATATGGTTCTCGAGCGGGCACCAGTACTGCAGTCTCGTTCAACTATCCTTCCCAGTTCTGATACGTAACTATATCCAACAGGTTTGGAACCGGGCGGCGGCACAAACCCTACAGGATATTGCGTATAGTCCAGTTTCCAATCAATGTTTCGTACTTTACTGTTTAGATCAGCCAGATCACTGGCTCCCAGGTTCGCGATCCTTGCTGCTATATCATTGTCCCAGTCAATTCTTTCTGTTTCTGGTTTTATGTCGGCTTTCATCGGCGATGCAATAGTTACCGCTTCGAAATAGTTCTGCATCCATTCAGCTAAACCGTTATAGGCCTCATACGTATAAAGATTCCCCTGAGAGTGTGCGACCACCAAGACTCTGTGGCCAGAGTTAATACTGGCTTTATATTTATCAATTTGTAGTTGTAAATCTGGCTTATGAGAAGGAATAAAAAGGTTTGTTAACCAATCCCATCCAAACTTTTGAAGAAGTGTTTCCAGTGAATCTGTTACAAAATCTGTAGTTTGGTTGTAGGCATAGGATACTTCGCCAATGGATTGGGTATAAGTGGCCATACCAAACTTATCAATAATGGAATCTCGAAGCAATATTGTGTTCTTTTTTGAAGTATCTGGTGATGTTAAAATACCGTTAGCAAAATAAACATCCGTTTTACGTTCATCTACAGCCGAGAAACTTACAACTGGGTAGAAGAATATAAAGAAAAGTAAAAATGATTTTTTCATTACTTATTCTTCATACTTGCTGGTATTGAAATCACATAAACTTTTTAGGGTTTCTATTTTCGGGAGTGCATAGCTATCGCCACTCAATAATTTATCATACTCAATATAGCGAGCCTCTCTCTTTTCAGTGTTGAAATAAATTTTCTTTCTATAATATTCTGTCGACACCTCTTCAGTTACCAATAATGGTTCATTAAAATATTTGGCGTAATTACTATAATATGATTCACAGTCTATATAGGCTGTTGCTTTATAATGAATTTCTTTTGCCTTTTCAGCATGTTCAAGTATAAGTTTAAATCCTCTAGCCCCCTGCATAGCGATATCAATATGTATAGGATGTTTATCTTTATATTTTTCATAAATCCACCGCTCCACATCATCCCGCACCCCGTTATTATTAGCATCGATCCCGAGCAGTGTCGAATCATTAATAACCGGATCAGGCTCCGGCGGCAGGACATGGCCGTGGATGATCTGAGGTTCTGTTGCGTATAGCACCACTAGAGAAAGAGGGAAGAGGAGTGTCAATAAGTGCTTCATCGTTGTGCCTTTGACATCAGATAGGGCACAGTATATCACAATAGATTTTTTATTGTTAGCAAGTATTTTAATTTATTGTTCGAATCCAGGCCTTGTTAGTGCGTTGGAGAAGGGGCCAACTCTCTTGGCCTCATAGCGTTTAGAAGCGGTCGAGCTTGATGACCTTTACAGTCTCTCCCGCCTCTTTTAGGCCGTCCTCTTCGCTGCTGACGATCAGAGCAGCATCACCGAGCATGTTGGTCAGAATAGCCGACGTCCCCACCTTTTTGCCCGCAAAGTCGACAACATATCTGCCCTCTCTGAACGCAAGGTTGCAGGCCGTAAACTCACTCTTTCTGGAGCGTTTGTTGAACGGCTCGGCC
>NZ_JBFFOH010000092.1:0-9578 GCF_041562805.1 Sulfurovum sp.
ATAGATACATTGGAAGAACAGGACTTCGCGTTTCCCCCATCTGTATGGGGACAATGACCTTTGGAACACAGAGTGACAAGAAAGAAGCTTTTGAGATCATGGACAAAGCCTATGAACATGGAGTTAACTTCTACGACACAGCTGAACTCTACCCTGTTCCACCGGATGCAAAATTGGCAGGTATAACGGAGGAGTGGGTTGGAGAATGGATGCAAACAAAACCTCGAGATTCTATTATCCTTGCTACAAAGGTTGCTGGTGCCGCAAGTGGTTGGTTTGTTCCTCCTATCCGTCATGGGTTAACTGCTATCGATCGTTTTCATATCGAACGTGCTGTAGAAGGAAGTCTTAAAAAACTAAAAACAGACTACATTGACCTTTATCAAATGCATTGGCCCGATACAATCGTACCAATAGAAGAGTCACTTGAAGCCTTTGATAGACTGGTCAAAGCAGGGAAAGTACGTTACATGGGTACTTCCAATGACACTGCATACGGGACAAGCAAAGCGTTGATGACCTCTCAATATAAAGGACTGGCACGATTTGAATCCATACAAAACAACTTTTCTTTACTCAACCGTAGGTTTTTAGATGAACTATCTACTCTTGCTCAAAAAGAACAAGTTTCACTGCTCCCCTACTCACCACTGGCAGGAGGTGTGCTCTCAGGAAAATATAATCAAGGTCTCAGACCTGAAGATGCAAAGGGAAGATTCGCGACCTATTTGAAATCACCTAGCCAAAGACAGCGTCTTATGGCGCAACGTTTTATGAATAACAAGACACTGGCTTCTACACAAAAGTACTTAAAAATTGCCTCCGATGCAGGTATGCATCCGGTCACATTGGCTACCGCCTGGTCAAAACAGTTTGATTTTGTAGCTTCCACTATCATTGGTGCGACACATGCAGATCAACTAGATGCTTCACTAGCAGCCATGAATCTCACACTCAGTGATGAAGTTTTAAGAGCCTGTGACAAGGTGCATGAAGAGATACTCTACCCTATGGGGTAACTCTCATATAGTTGTGAGTTGATATAGTTTGATACTGTGTTATGAGAAGTGATTAGGTATGCATGATCCAAGCAAGAGTACAGATTATTATATTTGTGCCTACAACAAGAAGTGTAAATAACTTATCCTCTTTACAAGAAGTAGCAATATCCCTTAATACATTTTTCATTTCTCAGTTCCCAACTTTGAATTAACATAATGTATCATTATCTGTGTCATATTTATGTCACATTGAAAAAACTTTACACTTATTACTTATAGATCACCATAGTAATAATGTATGCTACAAATACAATTATGGTAATTGCAAGAACTTTATTGTCCTCTATGATTTTATCTCGTATGTCTCTCATATTTATGCCTCAACTGTTTTAGTCAAAGTTTCAGATAATTCAATAATTCTACTCATATCATGTGTCATACGCTTATTATCTATGGATTCCCAGTGTTCTTTCTCTTTCCGTGCATATATAGCTAATTCTTCTAATCCTTCTTTTTTCCAATATGTTAGATGATAACGTTCAAGTATTTCATTTAGTTGTTGTTCAATTAATTCATTCTTAGACATTCCGTCTCCTTTTTTGGATATGTAAAAATGATACTAAATAAATGTCAATTTTTTGTCAAATAAGAATGTTGATGAAGATGAGGGGTGAACAGTATTTTCGTCCCCCCTACTACAAAAACTATTCACAACAAGTCTCACCATAAGGAAGCACCAAGAACTATATTCCTTTAGATTATTATTTATGTGCGACACCATCTTTGATAATAAATGTATCCTGCATCAATTGCAAAGATCCAGAACTATTTTTTACTCTATATCGGCACACTGTTATCCATCCCTTAGCACCCACGCTGACAGGAGAGCATCTTTCTTCTTCCAGAGAATCAGGGTATTTAAGTGTTTTATTCCAATATTCATATACTGAATAAGGTACACCTGTACTGTGTTTACCATATGGTTTTTGACCAAATTTTGCTTCCAATTCTTGCCGCTTCATAGCTTCCGCACTAAGCAATTCAGCTCTTGCTTTTTCCTGCTCTGTGATGTGTTTATCCACAGGTAAAGTAGTCGTATTTGTATTGGTTTTCATCCATAATGGTTCAGTTACCCAGAGGCCAAACAGCACTACTGCAAAAAGTATATATTTCATAATTGTCATTGAATCCCTTTTCCACACAAGAAAGTATTTTAACATACTGGTCTAAACAAATATATTTTCTTCATCTTTGTCTATAATATAAGCTAATAAGCTGTAGTATAATATATATAGATAAAAAATAAGGGTAAGTATATGTCATTTGATAACAAGAATATTACGGAACGTTTAGATGCTTGGTTAACCATGTTAATTGATGTAGATGGAGCGGATCTACATTTAAAAAGTAATAGTCCAATTCGGGCCCGTGTAAAAAGTGACATTGTTCTCTTATCGAAAGAAACAGTAGATGCAGAAAGTATGGTATCACTCGTTAAAGCATTAACGGGTGATGAATATCAAAACTTTAGAGAGACTAAGGAATATGATGGTTCATATTCCCTTGATAAAGAGTACCGTTTCAGAGTCAATATTTATATGCATCTTGATGGTTATGCTGTAGCCTTACGTCTTATCCCTTCTTATATTAAAACTATAGAAGAATTGAACCTGCCAACATCCTTACACAAACTTACAGATCTTCGACGTGGGTTAGTTCTCGTTACAGGTACAACAGGAAGCGGAAAGTCTACAACACTTGCAACTATTATTGAAGAGATAAATAAAACACATAATCGTCATATTATTACGATAGAAGATCCTATAGAGTATGAACATAATGATGCGGAAAGTATCGTTGAGCAACGTGAAGTAGGTACACATACCAATAGTTTTGCTAATGCATTGCGTGCAGCAATGCGTGAAGATCCGGATATTATTGTTGTTGGTGAGATACGTGATATTGACACGGCTGAAAGTATTTTACGAGCAGTCAATACAGGTCACCTTGTATTTTCCACTGTGCATACATTAGATGCTAGAGAAACCATTGACAGACTCATCGCTATATTCCCTAGCGATGAACAAAACCGTATACGTGAATCACTTGCAGCTACTCTCGAAGCAGTTATTTCTCAGCGCTTGATCCAAGGAATAGATGGAAACATGATACCTGCAGTAGAGATAATGTATAGAAGTCCTCAAATCCAAGAGCTTATTCGAAGTAAACGTGACAATGAAATCCCTGATGCTATTGAAAAAGAAGGTAGCAGTTTCGACTCTATCACCTTCAATCGTGCTCTTTTTGATCTTACATTGGCAGAAAAAATCACTGAGGAACAAGCATATCAGTATGCAAGCAGTCCTTCTGACCTTAAATTGATGTTCACAGTGAGTAATGAGTATGAAGAGAAATTTCATGCAGATACAATAAATGAGGCTCCTTTACTTAAGGGAGAGTAATCATATTAGACCATGAGATACTAAAAAAAGTACTCATGGGTTAACTTCTTTATAAATACCTTTATTCTTTCCTAATAAATAAGAGAAAATCATCATATCTCTCATACTAGATGAAACCATTTGTTAATAATTTTAATTTATAATTAGAATTACTATAACAAGGGATTCACTATGAAACATCTCATCTCTCTAACATTTAGCATCGTCTTTCTACTTTTATTAAACGCCTGTGGAGGTGGATCAAGTAGCAATGATGGAGATACTTCATCTCCAGAAAATATTCCACCTGTTGCAAATGCGGGAGAAGATAAAATTGTACATGTGAACGATACAGTCGATATCATAGGAAGTGGAAGTGATGCCGATGGAAGTGTTGACAGTTATGAATGGAAAGAAGATAGTACGGTTTTAGCCACTACACCTGCTTTTGATTACATACCAACAACTATAGGTATCCATACCCTTACACTTACCGTTACAGATAATGGTGGCGAAACAGACAGTGATACCATGGATGTAAATGCGACAATATTTCCCGATGCTATCGTACATGATACTTCTTTTAAATCAGATCACTTCAGTGGTTCAGAAAACTGTGCACAATGTCATGATGGGATTTCTGATACAAGCACTAATCCAGACACAGATGTATCTATCGTCAAAGCATGGCAAGGTACCATGATGGCGAATGCATCTATTGATCCTCTTTACTTGGCAAAAGTTGCCAGTGAAGTGAATCGTAATCCGAATTTTAAAGATGTTATTGAAGATAAGTGTAGCCGTTGTCATATGCCAATGGCCAATGTTGAAGCCGGTTTTACTGGTGATGCCATCTCAATGTCAGGTGATGGATTTCTTAACCCTGATAACATCCATTATAATGAGGCAAAAGACGGGGTGAGCTGTACTCTTTGTCATCAGATTGAAAATGATCCAAAATTGGGTACAGACGAAGGTTTTTCTGGTCAATTTGTCATCGCTGACAATGAAGATAATAATCGTAAAGCCTATGGTCCCTACCCTGGCCCGCTTACTGGTCCAATGACAAATGACAACTTTAATATTAAATTTACACCTACATATAGTACACATATAGAAGACTCCAAACTATGCGCTTCCTGTCATAATCTCGATACACCCGTTATTGATGCACAAGGAAATCTAAACGGTTTGACTTTTCCTGAGCAAGCTGTTTATACTGAATGGGAATACAGTGACTTTAACGACTCAAACATCAACACAGCAAAAAGCTGTCAAGCGTGTCATATGCCAACAACAGAAGGCAGCGTTATACTCTCTACTAAAGGTAGTAATCTCACACCGAGACCAAATTTCCATCAGCATAAATTCCTTGGTGCCAATACGTATATGCTTGAAATCATAAAGAACAACAGTACCAAATTGGGTGCCATTGCTGATACAGCAAGATTTGACGAAAGCATTACTGATACTAGAGTATTTCTTAAAGCTGCTGCCGATGTCAATATCATAAATACAAACTTTGAAAACGGCACACTTAAATTTTCTGTCGTAGTCACTAATCACAGTGGTCACAAATTCCCAACCAGCTTACCATCTCGTCGAGCATGGCTACATGTCCAAATAACAAATACAGCTAACCAGAGTGTATTTGAATCAGGTGCATTTAACAGTAATGGACAGATCATAGGTGTTGACGATAATACTGATGGATATGAAAAACACTATGAGAAGATCGATAATGCAATGGAAGTACAGGTGTATGAACCGATCATGGCAGATACTGATGGTAAGCAGACATACACATTTATGCAAGCTTCAAGATATCTCAAAGATAATCGTATCCTACCAAAAGGTTTCAAAAACACTGCCCCTGCTAATGCTCAAGCTTATGGGGAAGCCCTTAATGATAGTAACTTTGTTGGTGGAAGTGACACAGTAGATTATGAGCTAAGTCTACCAGATGCTGATTATACTATTACGGTAACATTACTTTATCAGACAATGTCTTATGGCTTTGCACAAGATCTTTACAAAGATGTAGATCTGACTGAAGTTGCACTTATGAAATCACTTGATGACACTACAACCAATCACTTTGAAACCATCTCAACAGATATAGAAACTGTTAAATAAGTAGATAGGGATATACATCCCTATCTATAACTTTTTACTAGATATATAATTATTTGCTATTATTTAAATATTCAGCTATAATACCACTATTGAAAGATGATTTAGAGTTTCATCTTTGGCTTGACTTTTATTGATAACCTTATGTTTCCAGTATTATCCTCCATGAGAACACTCCACTTTATATTTTAAGCACTTCAGCAATGATGTGTAAACACACCCAAAGGAATAACAATGGCAACATTAGTAAACGGAACAGTAAAATGGTTCAACAGTGAAAAAGGTTTCGGTTTTATCGAACAAGAACAAGGCGGAGATGACGTATTTGTACATTATCGTCAAATTAATAATAACGGTTACGATCGTGTTTCTCTTAACGATGGTCAAAAGGTTACTTTTGAGATCGGTAAAGGCGAAAAAGGCTTACAAGCTGAAAACGTTACTGGTCTTTAAGACTATCTATGGGCAGAGAGATCTGTCCATATTTTAAACAGTTTAATAAAGAGACTAATAGGTCTTTTTATTAATTTGCTTAAAGGAAACGTATGAAAAGTAAAGAAGCTGTTTTAGAAGCGTTAAATGAAGGTAAAAATCTTATTAGTAGTATCACAGGGTTACAATACACTCTGATCAATAACATATTACATACTCGTCATAGTGAAAGAAGTGACTGGAACCAAAGTGAACTTAATTTTTACAATCCACCATCTTGGCTAAATCTCAAAATCATAGAAGAAAAATCTACCAATCTATAAGATGTAACAGAGTCTCATAAGACTCTGCTGACACATTTTAAAAACAGACTCTCACATTCAAGAACTACTGTCAAACCATCAAAAAATAAAATTCTCTCTACTACTATTCTACGATAGGCTTATCTGAAGATGGTGCTGACTCAACCTCTGGCTCTTGTACATCATCATTTTTCTTATTTAGTTTTTTCTGGCGTTTTTCTTCTTGTTTCTTCTGTTTCTCGAGTTCTCGACCACGTTTTTCATAAGAGTAGTTTGTTTTTGCCATTAGTTGTTGCCTTTGCAGTATCTGCTATTGTCTATCCTCAAACACGATCACTATTCAGTTGCGTCGTGCACTGCTTTTTTAGATGTTTCCCATGCTTTTGAGGAATCTTGTTTAACACCATTCCAAGTTTTAGTACATCCTGACACTATCATACTTAACCCCATAAGTAGTAGCACTATACTTATTTTCTGCATACTTAAAATCCTTTTTTTATATAATAATACAAGGTTTATATTAATACTTTATGACTCAGTTTCATATTCAGAGGATTCAGGCACTTCTTTGATAGGTTTATCTACCACTTTTGCGAGGATCTCAACATAACATTCTGTAGCTCCAGTTTCTTTGACGGTATCAAGTTCTTTAATAAGTTCATCAAAATCAACTACTTTTGCTGTATCCGGAGTTGCACCAACTTTACAGTCAAAATCCCAATATGTCATCTTCGCATCTTCAAGTTTCTTTTTCTTTTCACGTTTTACATACTTACGAATGTCATGTTTTACTGATTCAAGTACACGGTCTTCATGTTTTTTCTCGTCTGTGAGTTTAAATATTTTTTTCATCTGTTCTATCCTTCTGATCTGTTTCTGTTACGATTTCTATTTCTACTGTTACTTCTGGCACCATCATGTCCACCACCGTTGTTTGCATGAGAAGTGTTGCTACGAGGTTTATTACGTGAGTTTCCGCCACCATTGCCACGACCTTTTCCACCGCCTCTACCATTTTGTATAGGTTCTGCTTTTATGTTAGGGTCTGGCTTAAACGCTTCTATTTCCACTTTTGGAATCTCTGACTTAGTGAACTTTTCTATATCAAATAGTAATTTATGTTCATCTACACATACAAGTGAGACTGCCTCACCACTCTGCCCTGCACGACCTGTTCTACCTATACGGTGAACATAATCCTCCGGTACATTTGGAAGTTCATAGTTTACCACATGTGGAAGCTGGTCTATATCTATCCCTCTTGCTGCAATGTCTGTGGCAACAAGTACACGGATCTCATTTGCTTTGAATGAAGCCAAAGCTTTCGTTCGAGCTCCCTGACTTTTATTTCCATGTATCGCAGCAGCAGATATACCGTACTCTTCAAGCTGTTTAGTCAGTTTATTGGCACCATGTTTCGTACGTGTGAAAACTAAAACCTGTTTCCAGTCTTTTGCCTTTATCAGTTGAGAAAGCAATTCTCTCTTTCTTCCTTTATCTACGAAGTGAACTACTTGAGATATCTGATCAGCTGTCTTGTTCTGACGTGCCACTTCAACAAGTACAGGATCTTTAAGGAGTCCTGATGCCAACTTCTTGATCTCTGGTGAGAATGTTGCTGAAAAAAGTAGTGTTTGTCTCTTTTGAGGCATAAGTTTCATAAGCTTTTTAATGTCATGGATGAACCCCATATCAAGCATACGATCCGCCTCATCAAGTATTAGACATTCTAATTTAGAAAAGTCTATTCCTTTTTGTCCTGCTATGTCTAAAAGTCTACCCGGTGTGGCGATAACTATATCCACACCTTTACGGATTGTTGCCAGCTGAGGGTTGATTCCCACACCACCAAAAATAACCGTAGAACGGTAAGGCGTATATTTACCATAATCTTCGATACTCTGTGCTACTTGTGCTGCGAGTTCACGCGTAGGTGTCAGGACAAGTGCACGTATTTGCTTTGCATGCATATGCGGTTGTTTTTGAGAAAGTCTCTCAAGTAAAGGAAGTGTAAATCCTGCTGTTTTACCCGTACCTGTCTGAGCAGCAGCCAAAACATCTTTTCCTTCTATAACGACAGGAATAGCTTTTTGTTGTATGGGTGTAGGAGTATCGTACCCCTGTGCTTTGATAGCTTTTAAAAGAGGTGCTGATAACCCCAAGTTTGAAAATGACATGTATTGTATACCTTATTGAACGAGCCTACCATCTATGGTATGAGGTCGGTCTTAGGCTAAGTTAGTTGTTTTATTTTTATTGTAGTACCCAGAGGGGAAATAGAAGTCGTTGACCGATGTACGCTTAAATTATGTGACATTATAGCGTAATTTTATAGTAATTATAATTTTACTTTTAATAACACCAAATACTTGAATCCATCTATATATAATTATTACTTTATCTGATACAATATAATATTATCAAATAATTAGGAGATCACTATGACAGATGAAGATTTTATAAGACTTGAAAAAATTGTCTATGACAATGACTTAGAGGCATTTAAGAAAGAATTTGAAAACGGCATGGATGTTAACATTCAAAACACATACGGATGGACCCCGCTTCATATTACCATCAGACGTGACAGAAGAGATATGGTTGAGTATCTTTACGAGCAAGGTGCTGATATCAACAAGGTAGATGGTGTAGGATGGACGCCACTTATGGAAGCAGTGATGGATGATATGCCAGAACTTTGTGCCTTCCTTATAGAAAAAGGCGCTGATGTTACTATAGCCAATCAAAGAGGAGGAACAGCAGGAATGCTTGTTCAAAAATTTGGTCGTGAATCCATGGCAAAATATTTCCAATAGTACCTATTAATTTAAATGAAAAGTTTAGAGGAGAGATGTAAAGCGAATTTGGTATATATGAGTTATAGGAGTAATTTGTATCTCCTAAAAACATAGGAGATACAATAAGAAAAAAAGTACGAGGTTTACTCAACCATCGCTTCAAGTTCAGCTTTAGAAACTTTGTTAAAGTTTAAGTATTTGTAAATATCATCAGACATTTCTGGCTTGATCTTGTTTTGAACAATTTCAAGGTACTCAGATGCTGTTGGTAATTTACCTTTAAGTGCAACCACTGCTGCAAGTTCAGCAGATCCAAGATACACTTGTGATCCTTTACCAAGTCTGTTATCAAAGTTTCTAGTTGATGTAGAGAATACCCATGCATTTTGCTTAACAGCTGCCTGGTTACCCATACAGAGTGAACATCCTGGAGGCTCGATACGTGCTCCAGCCATTCCGAATACAGAATAG
>NZ_JBFFOH010000093.1:0-9472 GCF_041562805.1 Sulfurovum sp.
AAAAGCAATATAATTAATTATTATTTAATATCAATTTTATATTAACTATGATATTCTCTAGTCAAGTATTACATAGAGAAAAAGCCAAACTTGCTGTGAAGTAAGGACGGAAAGCTGCGGGTCTCTAGTAGATCGCCGGGTTACCGAATCGTAAGCCATAACGCTTATTTCATCATTTTTCAGATGTACATACAAATTTCGCTCCATATTATATATGAGTATTATAAGGTGTTATCATGAAGAATTTTACTATTTTTTTTAAATTATATCTATTACCATCTCTTCTATTTCTACTACTCAGCACATCTCAATTATCAGCTGCATCCAATTCATGTCCTGGTAGTGTTATATCTGGCAGTGTTCTTAATGCAGCACTCATAGACGATACAAATGAAGATGATTATTATAGGTATACCCCTGGTGATTACGGACAAGTAACGCTAAGCTTTAGTGCCACTGAAAAGATAAATATTTATGTAAGTAAGGAAGCATGTGACGATGATGGGATTTTGAGTATTGGTAATGGTGAAACAAGTGGATATGTAACTGTTAATGTAACGGATACAGAAACTCTCTATATTCATGCGGAATATTTCCACAATGATGCTGACTACAATATCACCTTAAACTTTGAACCTGCTCTTCCTGTAGATATCTGTTATGATTATGCTTACAAACAAAATAACGTATACTTTACCGAGGACAATAATGGCTCTTTTGACCCCCGTATCCAAGGTACAGGGCTCACGAATGACAATATCACTGTCGAGCTCTATATCCAAAATATAGATCCTGCAGATACTGCCATGGAAGATTTAACCGTTGATATCTTTGATATAAATGTATCTCAAGCCACTTATGTTCCCAATTCTACCTGGGTAATACAACCTGGAGAGCTTACTGCTACGAATGTCACTGATGTCAACAGTAGTGTAAGCTACAACAATAACATAGCTATCAATGATGTCATAAGTAGAGACTTTTTCTATCTGAATTATGATTTATCGCCTCTGGATAATGAAATTGATATACTTCTCAATGTTAGACTGAATTATACAGGTAACAATATTGTAATTGACAGCACAATACCTTTATGTAACAATAATTCTCTAAATTATACACCCGCTTATGGTATCTTCAATGTAGAAGACAGTATACTCACATATCTAAACAAATATAATCTTCCAACACAAACAGCCAATCGTGTAGGTGACTTTGTTGTAGCTGCCTATGAAGCGGATAATGTCTATCAGAGAAAAAATGTCTCTACTGTTGTTGCTGTAGAGTTAATCGATGCAGCAAAATATGATGGAATTGCTACTTCCTGTGCGCAACCTGATAGTGCACTAACACCTCGTATATGGCTCACTTTTGATAACAACGTATCACGTACAGATTTTGATTATACTACCATTACCGATGCCATTGTCAATGGTGCTCTCTCTGACCAGATTCCAATAAATGGTCCATTCATCTCTACAGCACCTGAATTCTACAGTATTGCAAGAGAAAATGCTGCATTCAGAATAACATATAATGGTGCGGGAAGTGGTGATTTACTAGATACTGAAGCAGTCACTTGTCCACCTAATGCAGGTGCAACAACATGCTATAATGTTAATAATTTTACGGAAGCCATTAAGTATAATGGTGGGAATTGTGCGCAAGATGTTGATGGTAAACCTAAAAATATAGATAAAATTCCACAATTTTGTAATAATGCTGGTACAGCTGCTGCTTCTGCAATGACACCAGGGGAATTAGCAATCTGCATGGAATGTATTTATGGATTTGATGTGAACTTCCTCTGTTCACGTGACAACTTTGCCATACGTCCAGAAAGTTACCGTATGACTCTAAATGATCAAGATCAAAATGATCCCACACAACAAAGTCTCGTTGCTATCAATGATGATTTAGCAGCAAATCAAAACAGAAACCATACAAATAATACACCATATCATGTAGCAGCCGGATACAACTATGCACTTCAAATTCGTGCGACCAATCATTTAGATGATAATGCAACACCTGGTTATGATGTAGGATTTTTCATGGATGGAAACGACAGTCAACGTTCTTTTAGGTTAGCATGGCCTGCATTACTCAATCCATCATCAACCTACTGCAATGATACAGCAGATCACAATAAAACAGTAACATTACTCAATGGAGGAGCAGATCTCAATCTCAGCAGTGCTCAAATTGGTAAATACAATTTAACTATGTTTGACAGACTATGGACTAGAGTTGACTGGGATCCAACACTCATGACACATCATACAACAGGACAAGGGGCTGGCTACTTTTTGACTGGAAAAGATTGTGTTTGGGATACATCTGCAGTACCTAGTCAGAATACACTAACAGGATTTAGTGTAGTAAATCTTACTAATGTAAGTGGGTGTGATATCTCATCTGATAACCACACTAATATTAACAATAGCATAGAATACAAAGATATTGCATTACGTGTACATCCATACGAATTTAGTACAGACGGACTCACAGTGGGTGCAAGACCAACAAATGACGGGTCAAATAACACTTTTGTATACATTAATACCCCTGATCTTAATGTGTATCCAGATGGCATAGATGAAAACATGTCTTACAATGTCCAAGGTACTTTTGCAGCTGTAGGAAAAGATGGTCTCCCTCTAAGTAACTTTGTGGATAATTGTTATGCAGACAGTATTGATATGTCACTCTATCAAAACTATAATCATACAGTCCCTACTCAAGAACCCTATTTATCGTATGATCTAATAGATCATAATTCAACAGATTCAAGTGTCATTATCAGAGCAAGAGAAAATGGTATATTTAGTGAGTATAACCTTGCAACAACTAACCCGATCGTACCGCTTGTAATTGATCAAGATCAATCCTATTTTGAAAAAGACATGAAAGGTAAAATTACTATGGATCTTGGGTATAACTTCGTAAGAGCTATGAATGTACCATTAAACCCAAGAGATATCCATATGAGAGATTTCAACTTGACCTACACTACACCTCCAACAGGTATCTATGCGGATCTGACAAATAATCATGAAATTTTTGGAAATATAAACATGGATCAAAATGTTACTTTCATGTATGGTAGAGCAAAGCCGGCACAAACATACTATGAAACGATAAACAACAACATAGACACACCTGTTTCCGTAATAGTGTATTGTGACCTAGGCTACACAGAGTGCCAAAATAGAAATA
This sequence comes from Sulfurovum sp., assembly GCF_041562805.1. GTDB lineage: Bacteria > Campylobacterota > Campylobacteria > Campylobacterales > Sulfurovaceae > Sulfurovum. Next base: position 3,220 of record NZ_JBFFOH010000093.1, read on the forward strand.
TTATGGCACTGGTCGCACAGACCAATGAAGCGAATTGGTGGAAATCATGGGATCACAATAATAACCCTACGCTTGGTGGCATGGATGGCACTATAGAATTAGTAAGTGCACCTACTACAGCATTGAATGACACTTCAGTTACTATCATCAGTGAAGGGGAAGACCCAAATGTTAATGTAAGTCGTGGAACTACTCTTCCTCCATTACTGGTTCCTATTAATTTAGTAGTGAATGATCCAGCAGCAGCTGCCCCAGCCGACTACACAGACAGATGGCTCATCTATAACGAATTTAGTGCAACTACTCCACCTATACCATTCTACCGAGTTAAATTCTTGGGTGCTTCAGGATGGGTAGGTAAAGGAGACACTGGTCATGTTGTAGGTGATGATGTAAACACGAAAAATAATAAACGATTGGAATGGTAAATGAAAATTAAAATATTACGACCTGCCATAGCCATGATCGAACTTATATTTGCTATTGTTGTTATGGGCATTGTACTAATGTCAGCTCCAATGCTCATAAGTACGGCAACACAAAGTACTTTTGTGGCCTTACAGCAAGAAGGTATAAATGAAGCAGCATCAAGAGTGAATATGGTTATGGGATATGCATGGGATGAACAAAATACTCAGGAAAATTACCTTTTTCCAATTTTACATGTGACTTCTGGTGACTCGGCCTTTGATGAAAGTGGCACTACTGCAAGGCGTGTAGGTACACCTATGGCTAGTCAAAGAACATTTATACTCTCTGATGTAGAGAACAGTGATCTCAATGCTTCCACCACACTCGGATCTGAAGGTGGAGACCTAGATGATATAGATGATTTTGGTGGTACATCTCTTGCCAATATTGAAGCAGCAACTATAGACTATGCAGAAAAAGCCACTGTCAACATTGCCACCAGCATAGCATACACAGGAGACGGTGTTGCTGGAGGATACAACCAATCAACTGTCACTTTTGTACCCTTTGCTGCTCCAGGAGGCACAACCACCAATATAAAATCCATTACCGTTAATTTAACCAGTACAAGTGGTATTGGCGAACTACAAAAAGATATTATGTTACGAGCCTTTACTTGTAACATAGGTGGCTATAAATTGGAAGAGAGGTCGTTTTAATGATAAAAATGAAAACACACCGATCAGCTTTATCTATGCTTGAATTGGTTTTTGTGATAGTCATTCTAGGGATTGTATCCTCATTAGGTGCAGAGATAATCGCAAAAGTCTATGAAAACTATGTCGTTCAAAGAGCACAACATCGTGCATCCATGAAAACACAATTAGCCCTTAACCAAATCACCAACCGTTTACGTTATGCTATTCCGGGAACGATTGTACGAAGAGTAGGAAAAACAGGTACTGCTGAGACATTTGATCAAGCATTAGGAGGCAATCAAGATGACTACACAGTCCTACAGTGGGTTGCTTATGATGGTGACAGTTTTGAAGCCATTACATCTGATGCGAACCGTCAACCTGGATGGAGTGGCTTTGCTGATCTTGATGCAAGTTCTGCTACAAGTATCGTAACTCGCGGATCAAACTTTACACTTACCAATGCGATACAAGGTTTTCTGGGAGGGACAGGAACATTTGCCATCTATTTTCCAAATGATACAGTAGCACATTATGGTACAGGGGCAGCAGAAACCATTACATTAGGTACTGCTGTTTCTTCTATTAACGAACGTTACAAACTTGCCTGGACCTCCTATGCGCTTGTTGTAGAGGCCAATGGAGACCTTCGTCTTTATTATGATTTTGCTCCTGACTTTGCTGCTACTATAGGTAATACAAGTTCTCTTCTGATCAAAAATGTCACAAACTTTAAATTTAAAGGCGGGGGAGGTACAACCCGTCTTAAAATCTGTGTTGAAGAAAATATCGGTGATACCGCAACCATCCCATCTTGTAAAGAAAAGGCGGTATTCTAATGAAATGGCAAATAAAACGAAAAGCTTTTTCTCTGCTTACAGCTATTTTTGTAATAGTACTTATGGCAACTGTAGCTATACTTGTCTTAAACATATCAGGGAAGCTGGTCAAAGAGACAACTGCACAGTATCAAAATGAACAAGCAGCACTGTACGCAAACAGCTATACAGAATATGCCATTCTGGCTGTTACCGGTAACGATAGAACTGTCAACTGTTTAAGCACTATTAACAGTACCATAGGCAATCCAACCATAGGTAATGGATATAGAATACGTACCCATATTGCTTACATTGGTACTGCAGCAGAAGTAGGAAACTGTGCCACGACAAGGAAATTAAGTGAAGCTGTTACTACAGTAAAAACACCTCTAACAATCATTGTTGATGCTTATGTTGATTATAAAGAACCTGATCATCATGGCGGCAGTACGAATGCACCATGGATCACTTATCATAAAAGAACGGTACAAAAGATATGATGATAGACTATATAAATATTATGAACCCAAAAGGACATTCAATGAGAAGATCTGCTTTTACAATGCTTGAACTCGTTTTCGTTATTGTTGTACTGGGTATTCTCGCAGCATTGGCACTGCCTAGACTAGACCGTGACCTCAAACAGGAAGCAGCAGACAGTATACTTTCAGATATACGCTACACTCAACACTTAGCACTCATCGATAATAAACATAAATTCGATGAATCATCATGGCAAAGAGCCTTTTGGCAAATATCTTTTGAATCTTGTGGAAGTGCTTCCGGGCTATTTGAAAGTATAGGTACTGATACTGACTATTTAGGTGACATTAGTAGCAATGAAGCTGCTACCGATCCAGCCAACGGGAAACCTATGTTTTGGACAAATACTGCAAGTTGTGCAAGTGGTGTCGACACTACTGCATCAAGCGACAGAATCTTCATTACTAAAAAGTATGGTATTACGGCAGTTAATGGGACAGGTGGGTGTAACAATCTTAAACATATTGGCTTTGACCATTTGGGAAGACCTCATGTTAGTTTTTCCGGTTCCACTACTCCAAATAACAGTAGCTACATGTCCACAGCATGTACTTTTACTTTTACTATGTCAGATGCTGATACTTTTGCTATTACTATAGAACCAGAAACAGGGCATGCTTTCATTGCAGGGCAAGAAGGCTCTTAAATTTTATCGTGAGGGCATAAAAATACATTTGCTCTCCATATCCTCTTCATTTACCTTCCATTAAGTATCTTAAGTTAAAATTAAGTATGGATATATTGCTATATCTATACTTTAAAACTAAGGATATATTATGAACAAAAGTATAACGGGAAGACATTTCGAACTGACTGAACCTATAAAAGCTTATGCAGATACATTAATTGATAGCCTAGAGAAATATCATTTAGACATTATTTCTGCAAGTACTGTTATCGCTGCCAATGAGAAAAATGGGAAAAAAGGTTTTGTTACAGAGTTCATCATTAACCTTAAAGATAAAAATACTATCGTAATTACCCAAGTAGATAAAGATGTATATGCTGCTATGGACCTTGCTATAGAGAGAGTAAAAAAATCACTTCGAAGACATGCCGATAGGGTCAAAGATCATAAAGTTATGAGCTTTAAAGATATGGGAGTAGAGGCAGAAGCGGTTAGTGAGTACACCACAGATGAAGAGCTTGAAATCGTCCCGATGGATCTTGAACTACACAAACCACTTGATTTTGATGAAGCTATAGAAGCACTAAAAGCAGAGAAAAAAAGACAATTTATCGTATTTAACGACAATGAAGGACTCATGCGTGTTATGTACAAAAGAGCGGATGGTAAATTCGGATTATATTAATAGTACGGCAAATGGGCAAAGCCCATCTTGCCTACGCCAGTACTAAGCTTTGCTGAAGCCATACACTACGATAACTTCAGACATAGGCACATGTTCCATGAGCCTTTTTTCTCTAACTTGAGACTTCCATACTTCCCAATCTATTTTTAGCCCTGGAAACCACTTCTTCATCTTCAGCCATATCTAACCACTTAAACCTTTGACCACTTTGTATCGTACCATCCAGTATGTCACCACTGTCTCTAAATTTAAGATCGAGTTTTGCAATGTCAAAGCCATTGGTTGTGTGGGTGAACTGTTCAAGTCTAAAGTTCTCTGTACTGTTAGAGTAAAGGTAACACCAGCTCTTTAAACCGTTACGGCCTACTCTACCCCTAAGTTGATGTAACGTAGCCAGTCCAAGCCGTTCTGCACCTACTATAACGATAAGCGTAAGTTTGGGTAATGAGATACCTACCTCCACTACTGTGGTAGCTAAGAGTATATTTCCTTTTTCCCTAAACTCCAGTAGAACTTCTTCTTTTTGCTTGTCTTTACCATGAGTCACATAGACAGCATCAAACTTCTCTTCCCAAAAGCCTCTACTCTCATCTAAAGACTGGTACGGCACTTCACTACTCTCTTCTACCAAAGGATAGATGATGAGCACTTGATGCTCTTGTGCTATTTCTTCTTTAATATGTGTCAACAAATTTGGAAAATCCTGTTTACTTATAGTTTGGGTCAACACTTCACGTTCAAAAGGTGTAGTAGTGATGAGACTGACATCAAGAAGTTCAGACTCCATCATGGCCTGTGTTCTTGGTATCGGTGTCGCAGAGAACTGTATAAAATGTGGTTTATTGTCTCCTGCACTGACCAAAGCTTCTAAACTCTGCCTCTGTTTGGTACCAAAACGGTGTTGTTCATCTACCATTACCAAAGAGGCTTGCGGTAGATCTTCTTTGAAAAGAAGTGCATGTGTTCCAATGATGAAGTCTGCCTCTTTATAATCTCCCTGATCTTTACCTTGCATTACAAGTGCGACTTTGACATGTTTGGGCAAGTGTTTACACGCTTCTTCATAGAGTTGCAGTGCAAGCAGTGATGTAGGAGCCATCAATATACTTGTATGTGGCAATGCCATCATCACTGATGCGAGTATTACCATTGTTTTACCAGAACCTACATCACCAACGACCATTCTTTTGGCTGCTTTGTCCTCTCTTGCCAAGTCACTCTGTATCTGTACTATAACCGTTTGCTGTTCTTGTGTGAGTCTAAAAGGCAGATTATTCACAAAGGGTTCTATGCTACCTTTTAATGCCCTATGCGCAGGGAAATCTGCTCTTTTCCCTCGTAATTTTTTTAAATGATTATACGCTTCAAGAAATTTTAATACTATCAGGAAATCAGGTTTAAATGTTGTACTCTCATACACCTCTTCCATACTTTTGGGAAAGTGTATATGCATCATTGTCGCTACTTCTTTACTGTCCAAACCTTCATTATATAGGTTTTGTTCATTGACATAACACTCGATGAGTGAAGAGATCTCACTCTCTTTGAGTACAGTTTTGTACTTAGGGGTTATCTTTCCTATCTCTTTGATGGATTTCGGTTGTGACATCTGTAAGTAGCCCTTGTACTCTTCAAGTCTGCCTTGTATCACATGACTTGACCCTACTTCAAAAAGCTTATGGTGGTAAGGTGTCACCCTAAAGAAAGTAGAAGAGAGTCGTCTGCCTGATCGGGTTAGGTTAAAAGTGACGCGTAACTTTCCAGAATAGATACTCGAGTCAACCACTTTGGCTTCAAGCGTATTGATCTTTCCTAGTTCCAGAGTTGATGAGAGTGTCGTATCATTATAAGAAGTGGGGATGATAAGTGCTAAATCAAGCAATGTGTGGATCTTAAGCTTTTTAAAGAGTTGTTTTGCTTCTTCCATCTCTATCCTGTTTCCCTTCTGTTTTAATGATTATACAAAAGTTTTAGAGAGATAAGAGATAAATATGTCAATTTGACATATTTATCTCTTAGGAGTAGATTCCTTTTTTGTGACAATACTAAAAGTGATATCTGACAGCTCCGTATGTGCTTTGATAAAAGCATTGACCTCATCAAGTGTGACAGACTCGATCTTTTTTAACTGCTCTTTACTAAAATCAAGTGGTCTTCCATAATAATAGTCATCATAGGCTCTATGCAGCCTTTGAGAAAGTGTTTCTGTACGTAAAGGCTCAGATCCAAGTAAGAATTTTTTTGTATCGTCAAGCTCTTTTTGTGTGATACCCTCTTTGATGAAAGTATCTACCACTTCTTGTATCAGATCTTTTGCCTCATCTTGTGTGCTGAGCTTTGTTTGCATATATCCACTCAAATAAGAAACTGGTTTTGTACGTCTAAGCGAAGAATACACCCCATAAGTGAGCCCACGTTTTACACGTATCTCTTCCATCAATCGTGAACCAAAACCGGCTCCGCCAAG
>NZ_JBFFOH010000094.1:0-9452 GCF_041562805.1 Sulfurovum sp.
AACCTCATAAAGTTATATATTTTATAAGGTTTTGAAAACATATCTACTATAGATTTAATTCTTTTTTATTTCAGACAAAGGAATCTTAAAACTTACACAATCAAATTTATCAAATATAAGAATATTATCGCTATCTACTTTTAATTCTTTAAACTTTTCATTATATGACAAGAAAGGATCAGAATCATCTTTAAAAAGCACTTTATTATATATCTCATCGCCCTCTTTATTCTCCACACTAAGTGTTAAAATAAACTCTGAGACTGTTAATTCACAAATAAGTTTAGCTGTCCCCGATCCTGTAATTCTTCGTTTCTTAAAGAGCCATATGTTTTTATATTCACCTTCTCTAAAAGAAGAGATAGAGTCTTCAATTGTCTCTTTGATTCCTGGTATTAACTTATCAACTTTTTTTGCTGAAATATTCAGAATCTCTAATATCTTTTCTCTTTGTTCTATTCTAGAAAGAGCCAACATTTCCTCTCCCGAAAATGTACAATTATAAGTTATACTTTTAAACATTTCTTGATACAAAAGCTCCTCTTTAGCATGATCAATTTCAATAACAATTTTATTAGCTTTTTCATATTTATATCTTTGTTTATAGATATCTCTAGATATATATTCTGTTATATGAAAAAGACTTAAATCAAAATCTCTATCATCTAATAAATCGCTTTTTTTTGATTGATTGGTTTGTAAATAAATATATTTTATCAATTTAGAACCTTTAATATTTGTCCAAAACACACTATACATTTATTTGTATTAAATTCTAAATTTATTGAACTCTATTCAAAACCTTATAATCTAACATATTTTATAACGTTTCTCGCTATAGCGACGTTTGCGAGCCATAAATTCATACCCTTCAATAGAAAACCTTATAAAATGTTCTAGTTTGGCATGTTTTATAATGTTTCAATTATTTTTTTACCTCAAAAATTTGCAACTTATTTTTTTTAATGGAAGTTCAATTCAATTCAATTTTATTTTCTAAGATTATGAAATACTGTCTGATATAATACTTACATAAATTACCCCGATAAAGGACAAGTATGAAAAAAAGAGACTTCTTTGAAGAATTTGCCACTAGGTTAAATATAGAAGAGAGCCTGGTGAGAAGTACCAAAGAGTTAAATGCTGTGATCCAGCACATTGTCCAATTACTTACTGACTCCTATATTTTGTATTCAAATAATAGCTTCCCGTCATCTGTTTTTTTAAGTATAACAGCATTAGAGGAGGTGTCTAAAGGACACTGGGGAATTTTTATGAGTGGAGTTCAACCAAAGAGTAAACCTAGGAAACTTTTACTTCAAGACCATCAATTGTATCCATGTCAGTATAATAAATGGCATTTAACTATGTACTACTTAGGAAACAAAAAAGTACATTGTATACGTACACCCCACCCCTCAGGAGTAAAATCAGAATCTGATACAGCCCAGTATCGTACACCCCCACCAACACTGACAAGTTGATCCCCCCATTTCATGACTTTCGTCACAGTAGCATTGATGGGTACTGACCACTCCTCAGTCTTCCAGTTATAGCTTGACTCAGTATTTAATGCATATGTTACTGCTTTATCCGTTACATGTGAGAGAAAGGGCTGCAAGAAAGTACTGCTAATCTCATGGTTCTTATCATCAGCAAACGACCAAACATGGTTGAATAATGCACCGTAAGTCCATTGACCACTTTGTTTAAGTGCAACTCCTGTAGGTCCAGCACCCCATTGATCTCCACCGATCAAATCATTAGTTGCTGTAGGCACTAAGAAGACCGGTCCAACACCCCATATCCAGCCATCTTCTGTCGGGAGCTTTGGAGAAAAGAATAAACTCTGTGTCACATTACCCAATCCTGATTGACTCCCTGAACCTGCGATTATATCATCCTGCCATACTATAGGCAAAATAGTTCTTGAAATAACATTCCAGTCATCATTCAGTGAGATAGGGATTACAGGTTGTATATTCACAAAAGATTTAGAACCAGTATCAAGCAGCCCAATGTCTGAATCATAGTTATACTGTATAGGAACACTGATCAATGATGCGATAGGATTAGCCAGTTTCTTTGCAAGCTCTGTATTTTGATCTGAAGCAAATGAAGTTGTCATTGGTATTAAAAGCATGCTAAGTGCAATGGACCACCTACTATTTTTAACCATATTCATTTTCTCTCCTTGATAAGATTATTTCGTTTCATTCGAATACTGTTTATGTTAATTAAGATCCGTATCTCTCCAATATTTGGTTCCGCTAAGGCTTGCTTTTAACATTAACCCAGTATCAACTAATTGATAGATTTTTGTACCATTTTTCAAAGTGATTCCAACACTACTACTATCATCGCCAGCAACTGCGCTTGCATCACTTTCCGCAGTCCAACCATCATTTACAAATGCATTGAATGCTTTATGTGTAGGGAAAATGAATATCATCTGCATAGATTTTATACCACCTCCAATATTTATACCACCACTTGCCATTTTCATATAGGTTCGTGAATGATTGGATCTATTCACTGCGACACCCGAACCAAATCCTGTTTTGATCAAAAAAGCAACTTCACGAGAATCAAATACTGCATAACCTGCAGCCTTATTGTATAGCTCTTTCGCCTCTTTTGACTCTCTGAATAATCTAGAGAGTGCCTTTTGTGCATTGTTGTTAATAGTATGTCTCGCTTTTTCTTTGGAGGTAGTATCACTACTTGTAGCATCACTTACTGTATCGACCACTTTACTTGCGGTATCTGAGACTGCTTTTGTAGTTTTATCCCATAGACTTTCTGCTTGGCAGAAATTCATGGTTGAGAAAATAGCTAGTTGACTAATCAAGAGAATTTTGGATAATTTGTTCATTTCTTGCCTTTAAATTTTTTATAACCAGACTGGAATCTGTTTTATGCAGATATTACAAGACAAACCTGACAGAACCTAAACAACCGTTTCACAGTGGGTTTGTCAAATATATCGATTAAAACTTGATGCTAACTCCAAGTACTGCACCACTTAAAGTAAGATCATCTACAACTGCGTCATCTTCCATATCAAATTCTAGATATCTGTAACCCAGTTTAACATCTCCCCAATCATAGCGGTAACCAATGCCTGCAAACACTTGCCAGCTTAGTTCTGTATCACCTGATCCAATGTCAGCTTCATAAGGAATGTACCAGTTCTCATTGATATTCTTGTATCCTTTAACACCGACAAAAAAGTCAGTGAAATCTTTTGAAGCTGATATATCGCTATCTGGTTCTAGTATACGGCCTGCTGTAGAGACACCCGTTTCAAGATCTACATAACGTACACCCCCTACTACATCAAGGATACTATCTCCAGTGTCTACTAAATTATAACCTACACCAGCATGCATAAGTAGTGCTTTCATATCGACACTAACATGGGCATTGTCACCATTAGTGAATGTATGATTTTTACTATCTCCTATATCCATATAGATGACATCTGCGAACATTGACCAAGTGTCATTTCTACCGCTGTAACCACCCATAAAAACCATTTTTAGATTATCTAGGATGTCTTCTGCATCGATACTGTCACCAGAATCAGGTAGTGGTGTATTAGCAGAAATAGTAGGTAGCCATGCATAGATCGATACCTCATTTTTCCATGGATTTGCTTCTACTACTGGCGTTTCTATGACTGGCTCTACTGGAGCTATATCTCCGCCTGCTAATGCTAAATTACTTGCAACAAGTGCACTTATCATAATCTTTTTCATTTAAATCTCCTTGTTTTGTGTATTCTTTTTAAAGTCACCGACCCCCAAAAGAGGAGTCTTACTCACTCGAAGCATTATTTCGCTTAGCAGTTTCGAGTTTTTTAATGTCATCAGGTGAAAGCTTAGGCCGATCAACTTTTATAGTTACCTTGTTCAGTTTAGCAGTTAAAGGAAAAGGTGGTTTGTAATCTGCATCATTTACACCCGTGAGTGTATCTGAACCAATGTCAAAACTCTCATCCCACTGCAAAATCATTGGCAGCGTTTTTTCCATCTTTTTAGTATCCACTACCTTGCCATCTACTTTTAATGTACCTGTACCAGACCGTCCTAGTCCACTCATGTTGTTGAACGCAAGGGTACCAGCACCCAGACCATCATATTTAAAGTCAAATTCGACGATGTGCTTTCCTGGGGTAAGCGCCTCTTTGCCTTCCCACTTGATGCGTTCAAGATTTACAAGATTCCACAGAAACACTGGTTTGCCGTTAAGCAAATAGAAACCATATCCTGCAAATCTTCCACCTGAGGCGAGAATCATACCTTCAGCACCACCTTTAGGTACCTCAATATCAGCCGTTATAGTGTAAGAAGTGTTAAGAAGAGATGGCGAATCACCTTGTGGTAAACCGACCATTGGCTCAGTATAGACAAACTCTGTTCTACCCGCAGTAATGTTTGGACGCGGCATGACTAAACGAGTGGCTACCGAAGCATCCATCGGGAAGACTTGATATTTCTTCGCTTCTTCGATGAACAGTTTCTTTAATTCTTTTACCTTCTCAGGATGCTCTGCAGCAATGTTTTTAGACTGACTGAAGTCTTCATTTAGATTATAAAGTTCTAGTACTTGGTTGTTCAGTGGATCAGGGTTTGCAGCACCATAGGCTTCCCATGGAGCACGATTTACCTTAGTGCTGAGCAGCCAACCTTCATGATAGAGTGCCCACTGACCCATCATTTCAAAATACTGTGTCGTGTGTCGTGACGGTGCTTTAGCATTTTCCTTATCAAATGTATAGACAAGGCTGGTCCCCTCCATCGGTTCCTGTTTAATACCATCCACCATTTCAGGGGCAGGAATACCCGTAGCCTCAAGGATGGTAGGCACTATGTCATTCACATGAGCGAACTGCTCCCGCAGACCACCTTTATCCTTGATACGTGCTGGCCAAGAGATTGCCATATTCTGACGAATACCTCCAAGTTTCGAAGCATTTTGTTTAAACCATGTAAATGGTGTATCAAAGGCCCATGACCAGCCCGCTGACATATGGTTATATGTCTCTTCTGTCCCCCAGACATCATACCATTTCATTTGCGTTTCTACTGGCATTTTGTTGATACCATTAAAGAATGCAACTTCATTAGGTGTTCCCAAAGGGCCACCCTCTGCACTGGTACCGTTATCTCCGTTAATATAGATAATAAGAGTGTTATCAAGCTTGCCCATATCATCAATAGCCTGAATAACACGTCCGATCTCATAATCATTATAGGCTGCATAGGCTGCAAATATCTCAGCTTGTCTGATGTAAAGCTTTTTTGCATCGGCTGTTAGATCATCCCAATTAGGAATAACTTCTGTCGGCCACGGCTCAATCTGTGTATCCTTTGGTATTACGCCAAGCTTCTTCTGATTTTCAAAGATCTCTTCACGCAACTTATTCCATCCTTTATCAAAAAGGTGCATATCACTGATTTTCTTTACCCATTCTTTTGTCGGATGGTGCGGTGCATGTGTGGCACCTGGTGCATATTTAACAAAAAAACGTTTATCTGGCATCGTTTGATTGAGCTGTTTCAAGTAAGCAATAGCATCATCAGCCATCCCTGTAACCAAGTTCCACTCCGGTTTACCCTTAAACGGATAGATCTGTGTAGTGTTTCTAAAGAGGTTTGGTTGCCACTGATTCGCATCACCACCCACAAATCCATAAAAATACTCAAATCCAAGACCCGTTGGCCATTGATCAAAAGGTCCAGCCATACTTGCGGCAAAGGAAGGAGTATTATGGTCCTTTCCAAACCATGAAGTGGCATAACCATTATCCAAAAGGATCCGTCCGATCGTTGCCTTCTCTTTAGGAATAATACTATTATAGCCCGGGAAGCCTGTAGCCTGCTCAGAGATCACACCAAAACCAACTGAATGATGGTTCCGTCCAGTAATAAGTGCTGCTCTTGTCGGGGAGCATAGTGCAGTAGAGTGAATATTGTTGTAGCGCAGTCCATCATTGGCAACACGATCAAGTGATGGTGTAGGAATCACACCTCCAAAGGTACTTGGCACACCAAAGCCAGCATCATCAGTAATAATCAACAAGACGTTTGGCGCATCATTAGGAGGAGTGACTCTTGGAGCCCACCAAGCCTTTGATTTTAGTGCATCTTGTTTAATTACACCACCGAATTCCGGATCAGGAGCAGGAATTTGTTTCCCATCGATTGTGGTTGTAGCACTTGCTGAACCAAGAACACCATGAACTTCTACTGCCAAAAGAGGCACTGAAATAAACATGCTTATAGACAAAGAAAAATGCATTGCCTGAATTATATTTTTTTTCTTCATAAAACTATCCTTTCAATTATTGAGGTTTTGTAATACCTCTAAATTATTATGCTTTCTTATCCATTAATAAGGAGAAGCAACCACTTTATAAACCAATGTATCACCCTGATAAAAAGGTTGATAATATGAACTACCACAGTGTCTATAGCTAATGCCATTTGCCACAACTGTTGTACAGGTTGTAGGCATAGTAGATGCCGAAATCATCGAACCTATCGCCAATCCCCAAGTAAATGCAACAATGGCTCTTCCTCCATAATAACCATAACGGTGATATCCGCCATAGTATCTATGATTCACATTCACATTTCTGTTAACATTCACATTTCTATTGACATTCACATTTCGACTTGCACCAGATCTTGATCTACTCACACTTCGACCTCTTGCCTCAGCTGTATTGAAAAGAGAAATACTGAAATCTAAAGAGGTTACAACATTATAATCATTAACTGATTGGAGAGTGGGTTTAACATTTACTGATGGAGAAAAGAGTCCTATCATGGCTGCAACTACTGAAAATTTAACTAAAAACATATTTTTATTTTTCATCATATCTCCTTTCCTTAATTTGCACTCTGTACTGATATTTTTTCTGCCCCTTTAGGTGCGGTAAAAATAAAATCACTGTCTGATATTTTGGCATTCACATCCCAATACAATGAAGTATCTATCCTATGTTCAAAACCACCTGTTCTATCAATAATACTATAATTTTTAACCAGTGGTTTATCACCTTTTGAGATCCATACATGTACATCTCTAAGAACGTTGCTAAAAGCTATATAATGACACTCTATACCATCTACCATCATCGTACCGAAATGTTTACTTTTTATGAATTTTACACGTTTATGCGTGTTGCTATAGATCAATTGTGCCAAAGGTGCTCTGATACCATATTTTTCAAAGATATAGTCTAACCCTTCATCAATTGTTTCAGGTATTTTAATTTGTCCATAGTAGCCAAATCCATGATCCATCATCGTATAGACACCGTTATTGAGATAATTACTTCTATCTCTCGTATCGCCTTTTACATCTACGCGCAGTTTTCCAGGCCTATCAACCTTTACTGTGGCATCATGTCTTAATGTACCAACAGTTCCATCTTCAGTTGTAATATTGTCTATCACAACTGCCTTAAAAGCATATTTATCCATACTGCCGATATAGTCATATGCTTTATTAAGTACATCTCTAGGAGACTGTTCTGTAGCAAAGAGAAGTGTCGTACTAAGCAAAAGTGCTACTGTTGCAAAAGTAAGTTTTGTATATAGTTTCATTTAGCATCCTTTCCAATAAATTATCGATACTGATTAAGTATATCACTTATTTTGATTACTTTCTATCCAAAAACGGCAAATGTACTTTTATATGGGGAAATGTTTGAAACTGCAGATATTTATAGTATTAGCGTATTTTCTAAGCTAAGGGGACAATTTTTTAAGAGTATGAGAAGGTGTATACCCAAACATAGATTTATAACTTTTAGCAAAATGTCCCATATGTGTAAAACCATGAGCATATGCAATATTTTCAACTGTTTCTATAGTATTACTATTTTGTAAAAAAGTATGGTGAATCTTTCCTAAACGATAAGATTTATGATATTGTTTTGGGGACATTCCAAAAAGCTTCTTGAAGGCTAAACGAAGTGTTCTTTCAGATATTTTTTTATTATTACAAAGATTATTTATATAAATATCACTCATGTAGTTTTTCTCTATATATTTCCGTATCTTTTCAGCATTTATTTCACTTTCCGATTTACTTTTATGTTGTCTACTGTGATCAATATTATCAAAAATAATTTGTAAAATTTCTTGTTCCGTTTTTGTACAAAAAACAGAATCACTTTGCAATTTTGTATTTTGCTTCATCAGGTCGCCAACCAGATCTTGTACGGAAGCTCTAAAAGTAGATCCGGCATCTTCTTTTAATTGTATACGTTTATTGATCGTATCATATTGAAAGTGTTTATTAAAATAATTTTTAAATGCGTCATCGAAAAAATCTTTATCTATAGCTATTGTCACATCATTCACAGCAGATGAAGAGGTAAAATCTAGTTGGTCATTTTCATTAAGAACTATTAATTCATTTTCATTTATACTCAATCCGTTATGAGTTATCTTACCCTTAGATTCTGCAGAGGCAAAGAGATATGTATTTTTTGGAATATTCCCTTTAACGAATACACCGCTTGAACGAAAGGTACTTGCAATTTGAATGTTTAAAGTATGTACTGCATTGATAGTTCCCTTAAAACGTCCACTATCTAACTGATATTCTTCAAGACTCCAGTGTAAAGCAGCATCTATCATTGATTCATGTGTATCGAAATCTAAATTGATAACATGACCAAGTGACGCTTCAAATCTATTCATTCCAGCCCTTTTTTTATTATATTATAAAGTATATCAAATAATAATCTCTATTCCAAATCAAGATAATATTTGAAACTACTGACCTACTGAAAAGTTTTGAAGCTTTTTAAATTTCTCTTCATACTTTTTACTCTTAGCACTGTCACCGATCACCTTTGTATAATAAGCTAAACCTGAAACAACTTGAAGATCTCCAGTATGTTTTGCATAGGCTCCTTCAAGAATTTTGATAGCTTCTTTAGGATCCTTCTCACCGATAGCAACTGCATAAACATAAGATATACGTGGATCGTATTTATCAAGTTCAACAGCTTTTTTCAACCAAGGAGTTGCTTTGTCAGCTTCTTGATTACGAACATACCATAGTCCCAGTGCATGATAAAGAATTGCTGCATCTGGAACATTCTTCAAGCCCTGTTGCAAAATCTCAAATGCCTGTTCCTTCTTTCCCCCCTGTAATAAATATTCACTATAGTTGATATAAGCAGGAATATATTGCGATTGAAGTCGTAACGCTTCACTATATGCCTTTTTTGCCTTATCGTGCTTATTACGCTGAGCATAGAAAAGAGCCAATGATAGCTGTGACTCAGGACGTTCTGCTGTAAATAAAAGTATCTTTTCATACTCATCAAAAGCGTTAGTTAATAACTCTTT
This sequence comes from Sulfurovum sp., assembly GCF_041562805.1. Lineage (GTDB taxonomy): Bacteria > Campylobacterota > Campylobacteria > Campylobacterales > Sulfurovaceae > Sulfurovum. The sequence continues at coordinate 9,381 of NZ_JBFFOH010000094.1, forward strand.
CGTCTTTTTGTCTAATTCTCCAAGAGGAAAAGCAGCAAGCTGTCTGGCAGCTTCCATTCTTACTATCTTAAT
>NZ_JBFFOH010000095.1:0-9437 GCF_041562805.1 Sulfurovum sp.
CTGAGGATTTGATTAAGAAGTTAAGCTATGAAAAACCCAGTAGCTAAGCATTTCAACAAATCTTGTCGTCCTTCTATTGTCCCTTCTAAAAGGCTCTATAATCGACGACAAGACCTACCTAGTAGGGTAGCCCTAGATGACCTAGAAAACGCTTCTGAGGGGTCAGATACACAAGGAAAAGAGGCTATTGAATTGATGTTTGACAGTGAGTGTTGGGACGGTGTAAAGTGTCTAACAGAAACTAACGAGTTGGAGGAATAAAATGAATTATCATCAAGAGTGGGCAGACGGTAACATTGAAGCTGGCACGTTGTTGGATGCTATTGAGGAGCTTCAGAATGAGATTATCAAACTCAAAAATGATAAACGTGAGTTAATCCGCCTTGCACTACAATACGAAGTTGAGCAGCAGACATTTGATCACGCTGATTTGGGTGAACTGCTAACATCTATTGGTTGGCGAGCTGAACATGATCCTTTATGGGAGAGACTAGAGGAAGCTTATGATATGATCGTATCACAGACTACACAACAGTTTAAGGGAGAACCCTAATGTCTAAATTCACTCCGTTTGACCTAGAAATCTGTGTTGATGAGTACGTATTTGACATCACAATCACTTATCTGTATGTTCAGAAACCTATGGGACAATATGCAGATTCAGACGTAGATTGCTATGGCTATACAGAGCTGAGTTTTGAATGCTACCATGTGCTAGAATATCTTGAAGATGATACAGAAATGCATTATAATGGTAAAGAAGCTCAAGACATTGCTGATGAGTATGCTGAATTGCTTGAAGAGAAGGTGATGGTTGAGCTAGAAGAAATGAAGAATGATTACTATGACTGAGGAGTAAATTAGTTGTCTAATATCAAGAAGATTTTAGAGCATTATGGGGCACACTTTAATGGGGATAAATGTTGCTGTCCGTTGCATGGAGAAAAGACAGCATCCTTTCAAATCTATGAAGATACTGAAAGCTGGTATTGCTTTGGGTCTTGTGGTAAAGGCGGGGATGCTGTTGAATTTGTGAAAGAGATTGAAGGTATTGGTTTTAAAGAAGCCATGGAAAAAGTTTGTGAACTCACTGGTACTACTAAAGAGGAGTATATGGAAAAGTCAAAAGAACCTGTTGTAAAAGAGAATGTCTCGGATAATCAAGCAATGGACATTGAAGATGTAAAATCTTTGATTCGATCTGTTGGTTATAAAGCTAATGGTTATCGTGGGATTCGTGATGATATTAATCAATTCTATGGTCATCTAACAAAACTAGACACTAATGGTAGCGTAATAGCTCGTTATTATCCTGAGACTAATGGTAATAGTAAGGTTACAGGCTATAAATGTAGAAACCACCCCAAGGATTTCTCTCATGGTAAGATTGGTAGCACTGGAGCCAAAAGTCAACTATCTGGGCAAGTAAAGTTTAAGTCACCTTCTAAGTATGTTTTGTATGTAGGTGGTGAAGAGGATAAGGCTGCTGCATACCAGATGCTTCTTGACAACCGATCAAACCAAGACTATGATAGCATTCCTGTAGTGAGTCCTACATCTGGTGAGGGATCAGCAGCAAAGCAAGCAGCAATGCAGTATGATTGGTTTGACCAGTATGACATTATTATTATTGGTATGGATCAAGATGATGCTGGTCGTAAAGCAGCTAAAGAAATTGCAGCAGTGCTACCTAAAGAAAAGATTCGCATTGCCACATGGTCTGGTAAAGACCCAAACCAAATGCTTCTTGATGGTAAAGAGAAACAGTTTGTTCGAGATTTCTACAACGCTAAAGAGTTTATCAATAGTGGTATTTCATCCTCTGGTGATGCTGAAGCAGGTCTTGCTGAGTTTCTAACAGCACCTAAGATTGGTCTTCCACCTCAACTGAGTAAGCTTCAAACGGCAATGCGAGGTGGTATTAAATCTACAGGCTCTGTTGTCAATATTATTGGTGACACAAGCATTGGTAAGAGTTTTCTATCTGATACATTGATTTATCATTGGCTTTTCCATAGTCCTCGTGTACCGACTATTGTAAGCCTTGAGCGTACAAAGGAAGAACTTACAATTGATTTGCTTTCAATGCATCTCAAGAAAAACCTGATGTGGTTTACAGATGGGCATGATGCTGTTGACTATTTGAATCAACCAGAAGTACAGCTTTTGAAAAACGAGCTTCTTTATAATGAAGTTGGTGAACCACGGTTTTTCATTATTGATGAACGGGAAGGTGACATTGAACTACTAAAGCGACAAATGGAAAAGAGTGGTAAAGTAAATGACTCTCGACTGATGGTGATTGATCCACTAACAGACTTCCTACGATCACTTGGCACCGAGATTCAAGAGAACTTCATGATGTGGCAGAAGCTACAAAAGAAGAATGGGTTTGTGTTTATTAACATTCTACATACTCGCAAGCCACCGACTGATAAAGATGGTAATGTTCGCAAAGTGACAGAATATGATGCACTAGGTTCTGGTACTTTTATTCAGTCAGCAGATATTAATATCGTGATTAATCGTGATAAGATGACCTCTGACGCAATTGAAAGAAACACTACTTATGTAGATATGCCTAAGTGTCGTGGTGGTATTACAGGTGAGATTTGCGCGCTTTACTACGATGCAGAGACACGTCAACAGTATGATCGTGATGAATACTTTAATCGTGATGTGGAAGAGCCACCATTACACCATGCAGATGAACCAGACTTTTAAAAGAGGATATAATGGAATACGAATATATTGAGAGCGATTGGATTTACGATTTAGAGTCATACCCAAATATTTTCACTATGTGCGTAGTCCATTCCTCTGGTAAATGGATGAAAGTGTATGAAATAAGTGATCGTAAGAATGAGATTGAAGGTGTTCTGAAGTGCCTGCGTTACTTCGTAACTAATAAGTGTCGTATGGTGGGTTTCAACAACATTGGGTATGATTACACTCTAATCCATGAGATTATCACAGCAGCTAAGAAAGCTAAGAAAGAGGGTCAATCTGCCTCCGTTACAGCAAATGAACTTTACAAACTGACAACTAAAATCATTAAATCAATGAAGGATGAGAAGTTTTCAATTAATGTTCGTGAAGTAGATCATGTGATTCCTCAAGTTGATTTGTTCAAGATTCATCACTTTGACAATAAGGCTCGCTCAACTTCTCTGAAGATGCTTGAGTTCAATATGCGAAGTGATGAGATTGATGACCTACCTTTCCCTGTTGGAAAGTATTTGAACGATAGTGAGAAAGATGTTCTAGTAACTTATAACAAGAAAGACGTTACCGAAACATTGAAATTTTATCGTCGTTCAATTCCGGCAATCAATCTGCGTGAGGAGTTGACAGAGAAGTTTGGTTTTGACTGCACAAACTTTAATGATACAAAGATTGGTAAAGAGCTATTTATTCGCAGCCTAGAGAAAGAGAGTCCGGGTTGCTGCTATTCGTACAGTAAACGAGGACGTACAATCAAGCAGACAAAACGAGATAAGATTATTATCAAGGATTGCTTGTTTCCGTACATTAAGTTTGATCGCCCAGAATTCAAGGCTGTGCATGAGTGGTTTAAACGGCAAGTGATCACTGAGACAAAAGGTGTGTTTAGTGATCTTCTTGAACATAATCTTGGTAATGTAGCTAAATATGCCGAGATGAAAGTTAAGAAGGTAAAGTTTAAAGCAGCCCCAACAGAACAGGATATCAATGAGGTTAAAGCCGAGTTTCCTCTTGGTTGGGTTGAAGAGACTGAACTTAAAGCTATGGAAATTGTCAAGAATTCTGATGGTAATCCTGTAAAAGAATCATATATTGACGATAATGGTAAACAGAAAACCCGTAATGTTAAAGTTCCAAAGAAATCTTATCACTGGTGCTATAATATTGCCGAAACTCTAAATGTGGTGATCAATGGGTTTCGATTTGATTATGGCGTTGGTGGTATTCATGGTGCGAAACAGGGAACAGTCAAAGCTACCGAGACAAAGAAGCTAAAAACCTTAGATGTTGCGAGCTATTATCCAAATATGGCAATTGCTAATCAAATCTATCCAGAGCATCTAGGGAAGACGTTCTGTAAGGTGTACAAGCAGCTTTATCAGGAGCGGAAACGTCATGCTAAGGGTAGTGCTGCAAACAATGCACTAAAGCTAGCATTGAATGGCACCTACGGGGATAGTAATAACGAGTTTAGCCCGCTATATGATCCAAAATATACAATGAGCATTACGATTGGTGGGCAGTTGTCGTTATGTATGTTGATGGAAAAATTGATTGATCAGTGTAGTGCTGAGATCATCATGTGTAATACTGACGGCTTTGAATATCTCATTGAAAGTGAACATATCCCAGTTGCTGAACAATTAGTAAAGGAGTGGGAAGAACTGACAGGTTTACAGATGGAGGGTGATGACTATGATGTGATGTACATAAGGGACGTCAACAATTATGTAAGCATTACTGAATCTGGTAAAGTTAAGACTAAGGGAGCTTATGAGGTGCTTCCTTATGATCAGATCGGATGGCATAAAAACCAATCGTCTATGGTGATTGCTCAGGCTGTTCTACATGAGCTATTGGGCAAAGGTGGTGCTGAGGATTACATTCGTAACCACAAAGACCCTTACGACTTCATGTTGAGGACAAAAGTACCACGCAGTTCAAGCCTTGTGCTTGTGATGGATGACATTACAGAAATTGAACTACAGAACATTTGTCGTTATTATCCCTCGACAAAAGGAGGAAGTCTTGTTAAGATCATGCCACCACTGATTGAAGGAGAACCAAACCGCCGACTCGGGATTGATACAGAATGGAAAGTACTACCTTGCAATAAAATGGTTGACTTCGATTGGAATATCAACTATGATTACTACATCTCAGCAGCAACCAAGCTTCTAGATGGTGTAAAATAACCAAATATTCCCTTGACACAAACATGTAAATCTGAAATAATACACACCAGCTCAAGAGACAAAGAGCTTTGATAAATTGAATGAGGGGGTATGATGAAGCTGTTTATTTGGGAATATTTAGGGGAAGTTAGTTGTAATTACCACACAGAAGGTGGGTTGGTTGTGGTTGCAGATGATCTAAAATCTGCTGTAGAGCTTGCAGAAAAGAATGAGTATATTACCATTGGAGATATTGAGCCAGATCATGTTTATGATGTCGGTATTGCCGAAGCAAAGGTATTAATTTTTCAAGATGCGGGTTGCTGTTAATATAATCTAAAGAGGAGATTTAAAATGACTACAAAATATGAGTATCTTGTTGTAACAGAGAATGGTCCATCTTATAAGTGCTTTACTCGGAGTGAGGCGAGAGCAGAGAAAAAGTACTGGAAAGAAAGTAATATTAATGCTAAGATTATCCAGAAGAAGTTCACCCTTGAATGTCAGCGGGAGGTACGCTAAAATGAGTAACAAATCTGAAGCTTCAACTGGTGGTATTGGTTTCTGTGGTTTGCTGGCTATTGTGTTCATCACTCTAAAGCTTGCTGGGATTGGTGCTGTAGCTGCTTGGAGTTGGTGGTTAGTCCTTAGCCCGATTTGGGCACCACTAGCGTTTGTATTGACTGTACTACTTGTTTTTGCAGTAGTTATTAAATTGATTGGTAAGTAAGGAGGAAGTATGAAAGAACAACTGCTTGAGCTGATCAAACGACTTGAAAGCCATCATGACTTTGAAAGTGAATTCTACCTCACGTATACTGGTCAGTTGAATGACGGAGACATTTCAGACTGGCATAATAGCCATTTTGATGATAACGTGGAGCTTGGATTTAGTACAGGTCAGACAAGTATGGCTGAAGAGCTTATTGTAGAACTTAAAGCAATTATTGAAGGAGTGAAGTAAATGAAGATGAAAACTAAGAAACGTCTAGCTCGGAAAGGTAAAGCACTACAACGGTCTGCTAGCTCATGGAGTGGGATGTATAAAATCCTACAACTACTTGCAACTGCTGATGTAAACGAGTATAGTGGTATCCGACAAGTAGTCCCTAGCTTTCAAGCGCTAGAGATTATTGCTGAGACTGGGAAGATTTAACCCGCAACACCAATAACCGGCACCATGCCAAAACTTAAAATCGCAAAGAGGTATAACACAATGAGCTTTGAATTTAACGTAGAAAAAGTAGAATCAAGCGGCAACAACACTGAGCGTAAACAGATTGATTGGGAAGCTCGTAGTAAGTATATCATTGACAAGGTTGGTACTCAGAAGAAAGCCAAAGCAATGATTGGTATTATTTCTGGTATCATTGATCTTGGTCTACAGACTCAAGAAGATGCTAAGATGGAGTGGAAAGGCGATGAGGCTTCTGAGGTTGCTGAACTTGAGAAGAATCCAGAGCAATACTTTGAGACCCTCCCAAACGACAAGGGTGTACCTACTCGCTATAAGCGTTGGAAAGTGAAGCCTTGTCAGCAAGTAGCACTAACTGTAGACTTCCCGTCTATTGGTCTTAACCAGTCCCAGTTCTTTGGTGAGGATGATGGTAAGGAACATCCACTACGCCTTCTGTTGAATGGTGAGTTCTACATGAAGGAAGTGGGTAAGATCGTAGGTAAACCGTACAACATCAAAGAGAATCGTAATGATGATGGTACTTGGAGCTTTAAGAGCAACACTCAGCTTCATAAGCTAGCAGCAGCTACTGATGTTCTTGATGACAATGGCCGATTCAAGCCTCACATGATTGGTAAGCTTCTTGGTAAGGCTGCTTTGTTTGAAGTTCAAGTGTTCACTGTTGAATCTAATGGCAAGCAGTATCTGAATGAGAAGATCAAGCTGTCTGGTCAAGTACCTGATGTAATGGTGCCGATGATTCCTGAGCTTTCTGAAGAATACATTTATGGTGTAAACTTCAAAGGTGAGCAGAATCCAGAAGATGTTAAATCTCTTCGTCAGAGTGTGATCAATACTATGAAGCTGGCTCAGAACTTTGAAGGTAGTGATATTGCTAAAGCTCTGGAAGCTCGTGTCAGCAATCAACCTGTTGAACAGAAGGAAGATAAACAAGAAGCTCCAAAAGCTGATGCAGAAAGCTTTGATGACTTCGATGATCAAATTCCATTCTGAGGTATAGATGAAATGTAAGAGTTGTGGTCTTGAAAAAGACCCTTCTCTTTTCTATGAGAGTGACAAAAAGACTTGTAAAGATTGTGTCAAAGCAAGGGTCAGGAAGAATAGAGAAGAGAGGATAGAGTATTACAGAGAGTTCGACAGAAACCGCGCAAACAACCCAGAACGAGTTCAAGCTAGGAAAGAGTATCTGAGTACAGAAGCTGGTAAAGAGTCAAAACAGAAGACTATCCGGAAGTACAAAGAGAATAACCCCAAGAAAAGAGCCATACATATCACCACAGGTAATGCGATACGGGATGGTAAATTAACCAAAGGTCTGTGTGAAGTTTGTGGCACTGATGATAATATAGTTGCACACCATTGTGACTATGATAAACCGCTTGATGTAACTTGGCTTTGTGCAATACATCATACTGAGTGGCACAAAGAGAATGGAGAGGGTGAGAATGCACACTAAATCTAGTCCAACACACATCCCTCGTGGATTCATGTGCATTACTTGTGAACACTTACACAGGAAATGCAATCATTTAGACTTCACTAAAATGCAAGTTATTGGTGTTTTCAAAGATGATGGTACAAAAGAAGTTAAATGTATTGATTTTATTAAAACTGAACTTAAACAAACTAAGGAGAATTAAATAATGAAAGAGCTTCAATCACTTTACAATCGTGCATACCAACTAGCTCAAGAAGCTATCACCAACAAGGAAGATATGAAGGAGCTTGCTGGGGAATTTACCTATGACAAAGAATATAATACTGATGGGTTTGAGAAGGACAATGTAAAAGAAATTATCAATGCTGCTGTAGCTAAAGCTAAGTCTGATGACTTGCAGGGTAAGGCAGATAAGCTGAAGAAGCTTCAAGAAATTCAAGAGATGTATAGTTAATACAAATAGGAGCTGAAATATGCTCCTTATTCTTTGGAGGGAATATGACAAAGAAATTAGTTTGGATTGTAGAAGATCGTGAGACTGGCGCTGTCAAAAGTAACTGGTCTACAGGTACTCGTGTCTATACTCGAAAACATAATGCTGAAGCTGCTTGCCGGAAGGCTTACTATGGGTCAGGAGCAAACCCTTATATAGTTGTGGAGTATGAGCTTGTTCCAACGGAGGTGTTGTGAGTAAACAATACACAGCAATAATTGACGTTGACACTCTCATCATTCATGCTGCCCTAGCAGCCCAGGAAACATTCGTCACTGTCACACACAAAGAAACCAACTGGATTAGGGAGTTTAAAAACCAGACAGCTTTCTTTGGTGATCATTGGAAAAAAGAAGGTGGTTGGCTTGCTGAAGTGAATGCTAAAAAGGTTGAGAAAGGTTTGGATAAAGTCTCACCAGATGCTTTTGAAGTTGTTGCTGGTGTTCGTTTGCTTACAGGGACTACTAACTATAGTGGCACCGTTGTAACACCAGAACAGATTGTTAAAGGGCGATTCAAATCTAAGATTGAGGCAATCACAAAGCAGCCTTGGTGTAAAGACTTTAAGATTTGTTTTGGTGTTGGTGAGAACTTCCGTTATGATATTGCTCAGACACAACCATATAAAAATGAAAGACCAAGTAAACCTTTGTTGTATGATGTTGTCAAAGAGTATATGTTGACTAAATACAAAGAACATATGGTTATTGCGGAAGGTGTTGAGACAGATGAGATTGTAACTCAAGAGCTTTGGAAGGGTTGGATTAAAGCTAAGAGGGATTTTGATAAGCTCAGTGTTGTTGGCTGCTGGATCGATAAAGATTTGGGACAATTCCCACAACTACACTACAACTTCGATAAACCTGAACTTGGATTGGTTGAGATAACACCACTTGAAGCCATTAAGAATTTGGCTAGTCAGCATCTCAGTGGAGATACAATTGACTCAATTCCGGGTTTACCAAAGCTTACTGATGAACTTCATAAGAAGTATGCAATTAGACGTTCAGGAAAGGGTCTAGGAGAGAAGACAGCAAGAGCTTTAGTCGGAGATGTACAAAGCCCTAAAGAAGTTTTTGAACGTGTTGTAGAAGCTTATAGAGCGTTCTACGGAGAGGAGAAACAACAGTTTAAGTCTTTCAGAGGCGAGGTATCAGAACGTAATTGGCTAGACCATTTGAATGAACAGTTTAGGTTGTTGAGGATGCGAACAGATGTTACTAAAGATGTTGGTCATGTTCGTGATTTTTTAAAAGCTATGGAGGTGGATTATGAATAAAATTACTAAAGAACAGTTGCAAGACTATGTGGCAGAGGTCGGTGAGTTTGAGAAAGAGCATCGTAAAGGTTCGTCCTTCTATGCATGGGTGAACCATACATTCACTCAAACAGATGTAGAGGAATTAAAGA
>NZ_JBFFOH010000096.1:0-9256 GCF_041562805.1 Sulfurovum sp.
TAATGGATGTTGTTGGACTTCGTAATGATCCGGTAACTGCACTGGCACTGTTTCATACTTTATTTAATATACTGGGTGTAGTAATGCTATTACCATTTATATCACTGATGGCAAAGTATTTGAGTCGTCTTTTTATACATAAAAAACCTGTATCTACAAAATACATACATTTGGTCGATCCTGAATTCTCAGAAACGGCACTTGTTGCATTAAGAGATGAAGTGAATAATTTGTTTGTAAAAACGATGAAGTATGCACTTTTGATTGCTAATATCAAACCAAATGATGTATTTGTAAAAAAACTTGGCTTAAAAGAAGCAGTAGAACTTAATCAAGAGCAAATAGAATTTAATCACAAGATTGCATATAGTAGTATTAAAGAGATAGAAATAAGGATCATGGAGTTTGTTTCAGTATTAAATCAACAAGATCTACGAGAAGATGATAGAGAAAGTCTGGAAAGCCTATTATCATCGGTACGAGAGAGTGTTTATGCAGCTAAGATCCTTAAAGATGTTAAGAATGATATGAATGAATTCGCTGAAAGCAGCAGCCAGACAATTCACAATATTTATGATTCTATTAGAAGAAACCTTCTCTACGCTATTCTTATTTATCTGAATTACATGGAAGAAGAATGGACAATGGATAAATGTGTAGAGAAATTTTCTAAATCAGAAGAAGAAAACAAACGTATTATGAAGGAAACATCTCTTTCGATCAGTCATAAAGGAATAAACGAGAAAAAGGTTGTTTCTTTACTCAACACAAACAGAAGTGTATCCATTGCCTCTAAGGCACTTTTTGAAGCATCGAAATCAGTTTCACTACACTTTCCTCTTGAGGATTAGCTAAAATAGTCATTTAGTCCTCTTGTGTTATAATGCTGCCCATATAAAAACAAGGGTGTACTATAGTGGAAACTCCATCAGTAAAAACACAAAAATTTATTTTAAAACTCTTTCCTGAAATCATGGTCAAAGGTTCTTCTGCAAAAAGACAAATGGTTGGACAGCTTTATAACAATCTTTTAAAACTTTTAGGCAGATACAGTACTGAGATCACAGTCAAAAAGTTTTCTGATAAACTGGAAGTTGTTACACCTATAGATGTACTTCCAGAGGTACGACAAACACTCCTTGACACTCCCGGCATAGAACAAGTACTTGAAGCGTTACAGTTTGACGGAATGGAAACACTTGATCAGATCAAAGTCAAAGTGAATGAAACTATGGCAAAAGAGATCATAGGAAAAACCTTTGTGGTACGTGTAAAACGTTCAGGAAAACACCCTTTCAAATCTACTGAGATAGAACAAACAGTAGGCGGATATATGCTGGCACACAATGAGGCCAAAGGTGTAGACCTGCATCATCCAGAAGTCACCATACGCCTGGAACTCATCAATAACCAACTCAATATTATCACCATAAAACATGTAGGACTTGGTGGTTTTCCTTTAGGTACACAAGGAGATATACTCTCCTTAATGTCAGGTGGGTTTGATTCTACAATCGCCAGTTATTTAACAATGAAAAGAGGAATGAAAACCCATTTTATCTTTTTCAATCTTGGCGGCATTGCACATGAGATAGGCGTAAAGCAAGTTGCACTTTATCTTTGGTCTAAATTTGGTGCTTCACATCGTGTCTCTTTCACTTCTATACCTTTTGATGATGTCGTAGAAGAGATATTCCGTTCTACACATGAATCATACATGGGTGTGACACTTAAACGTCTTATGCTCCTTGCTTCTGAAAAAGTGGCGGATGAGATGCAGATAGATGCTCTACTTACAGGTGAAAGTGTTGCACAGGTCTCCAGTCAGACCCTACGTAACCTTGCACTTATAGACCAAGTGACAAATAAACTTATATTACGTCCTCTGGCTACGATGAACAAGCCAGAGATCATTCAGATAGCTAATGAGATAGGTACACGTCGTTTTGCAGAAAATATGCCTGAATACTGTGGAGTCATTTCTAAGAACCCTATTATACACGGGTCATACAAACGTATGGAAAAAGAAGCAAAACGTTTTGACTACAGAGTGTTAGATAAAGCTGTTGAAGATGCACAAACGATCTATGTGGATGAGATCGTAGATGATGTGACAAATTCTGCACCTATAGAGGTCATTCATGATCTGAATGACGATAAGTATGTAGTCATAGATATACGTGCTGAAGATGACTGTATAGAAACAGTATGTAAAAGCATTAAGATACCATTCCATAAACTCAAAACAGAGTTCAAAAAGTTACCACAAGATAAAGAGTATTTACTCTATTGTGAAAAAGGTATCATGAGTCAGCTACATGCTCAATACTTACGTGATGCAGAAGATGTTAAGAACGTGAGGGTTTACAGACCCGAATAGTCTATGAAAACTATGACACTGCATGCCATTATCATCGGTAAAAAAGCTAAAGAGCCTTTACAGTATGCGGATAGTGTTCGTGCTGTCCATGGAAAAGGTTTAGAAGGTGACCGTTATTTTTATGGACAAGGAACATTTAACAAACCCCAACTCTCCCAAGATGTAAGAGAAGTAACTATACTTCCTTATGAAACACTTTCTGAATGCAATAGACGATTAGATAGCTCACTTGACTTTCTGGACTTACGTAGAAATCTTATTATTAAAAACTTTGATCCTTCACTACTGGAAGATAAAGAATTTACCATTGGGACAGCCAAATTCCGAATCGTACGCACCTGCCCTCCTTGTCGTTATATCTCCAGACTTTTAAATGAAGATATGATGAAAGGGTTAAAGTATATTGGTGGGCACAGGGCCATCATCATAAAGAGTGGCATGATAAGTGTTGGAAATGATGTCATCTATTAATTTATAGAAATTAGGTATCAATAATTTTATAAAGTTTTAGTTTTTACTCTATTTTTATTCCCTTATTTCTTCTTTTTTCCTTCAAAGAAGAACTCTAAGATGCTATAAGCACTAAATTTGATAAAATACAACTCGTATATAAGTTTCAAATCAAAAGGTTAATAATAATGAGTGAGAGCAAAGATTTTTTACGTACGATAGTTGAAGAGGACTTAAAGTCAGGCAAGTATAAAGAAGTTACGACAAGATTTCCTCCAGAGCCCAATGGCTTCCCACACATTGGACACGCTAAATCTATCTGTATCAACTTTGGTATTGCTAATGACTATAATGGTCACTGTAACCTTAGAATGGATGATACAAATCCAACAACTGAAGACACAAAATATGTTGAGGCTCTTAAAGATGCTGTAGAGTGGCTTGGATTTAACTGGGATGGTAATGTACGTTATACCTCTGATTATTTTCCTGAACTATATGATTATGCTGTAGAACTCATCAAAATGGGCAAGGCATATGTGGATAGTCTAAATGAAGAGGAAATTCGAGAGTATCGTGGGACTGTTACCGAAGCAGGAAAACGTAGCAAATATGCTGAACGTTCAGTTGAAGAAAACCTAGACCTTTTTGAAAGAATGAAAAAAGGTGAATTTAAAGATGGGGAACATGTCCTTCGCGCCAAGATCGATATGTCTGCTGCCAATATGAAAATGAGAGATCCTCTTTTATATCGTATCAGAAATGCACATCATTATAGAACAGGTGATGAATGGCATGTCTATCCAATGTATGACTTTGCGCATTGTCTGTCTGACTATATTGAAGGTATTTCCCACTCTATTTGTACATTAGAGTTTGAAAATAACCGTGATATTTATGATTGGGTACTTGATACGCTTGGTTTAACATCGTCAAGACCTTACCAGCATGAGTTTGCAAGGCTCGGCATCAACTATACGGTGATGAGTAAAAGGAAGCTTTTAGAACTGGTGGAAGGTGGACAAGTCAGTGGTTGGGATGATCCCCGCTTGCCTACTATTGCCGGATATAAAAGAAGAGGTTATACGCCAGAATCTATCTTGACTTTCTGCGATCAGATAGGTATAGCAAAAGCAAACTCAATGGTTGATGTTGCACAGCTTGAATTTACTATAAGAGATGACCTAAATACTAAAGTACCTCGTGTAATGTGTGTGCTTGACCCTCTAAAAATAACGATAGAAAACTATGAAGGTCATGAAGAGCTTGATGCTTCATACTACCCAGATGATGTACCAAAAGAAGGTTCACGAAAGCTACCTTTCTCTCGTGAGATCTATATCGAGCGTGATGACTTTAGTGAGAATCCTCCTAAAGGTTACTTCCGTCTTACACCTGAACAGCCGGTCAGACTTAAGCATGCTTATATCATTACCTGTAAGGAAGTGATCAAAGATGCAAATGGCAATATCACAGAGATAAAGGCAGAGTATTATCCTGACTCTAAGAGTGGTTCAGACACGAGTGGTATCAAGGTTAAAAGTGCTATCCAGTGGGTAGATGCAAAAGAGGCTAAAACAGCAGAAGTAAGGCTTTATGATAGACTGTTTAAAGAGGAAGCTCCTGAAGGGCTTGAAGATATAAACCCTGATTCTTTAAAGATTATCAAAGATGCGCTTATCGAGCCTGCTGTTATAACAGACAAACCTGATGTAAGATTCCAGTTTGAAAGACAAGGGTATTTTTACGCTGATCCAATTGACTATACGGATGAAGCACCTGTGTTTAATAAAATTGTAGGTCTTAAAGATTCTTATACTAAAAAGAAAAAAACATCCGAGAACACACCTAAACCTCAAGCTAAAAAAGTACAAGTAGATGGTGAAGTAGTTCCTATGAGTAAAGCTCAGCAGGCACTGTTTGATAAGTACACAAACGGATTAGGACTAAACACTGAAGTAGCTAATACGCTAGCACGTGATGAGAAACTATCTTCTTTTTACGAAGAGGCTCACGCTGTACTTAATAGTCCTGTATCTCTAGCTAACATTGTGACAAATGAGGTAGCAAGAGAGTTAAAAGAAAAACAAGTAAATGAGCTGAGATTTAATGCTAAACAAATAGCTGAGCTTGTTAACATGGTTGATGATGGGACTATTTCAAGTAAAATTGCAAAACAAGTATTTGAAGAAATGACTAAATCAGGAGAAGACCCAACACAAATAGTTGAAGATAAAGGACTTGTACAGATAAGTGATCCCGCTAAAATTTCGCCTATTATTGATGAGATCATTGCAAAAAATCCAGACAACGTCGCTAAGTTTAAAGCAGGTAACACCAAACTATTAGGCTTCTTTGTCGGTCAAGTTTTAAAAAGCACAGGGGGCAAAGCAAACCCAAAAGTGGTAAATGAACTTGTGGCTGAAAAGTTAAAATAACACATTAACCCAAAAGGCTGGTAGGAACATTAAGCCTTTGATTTTTTGCATTACCTTTTTATTCCATTGGTGATGGGTCTGACACATCTTTCTTCATGGGTTCAGGAACTTTGCGTTCTTGAACAGCTGAATTTTTGGGAGCATCGTCACTGTTTGAGCTGAACCCATCAAGTACTGCACTTAATTCTTCATCACTGTATCCTGCAAGATTTGCAATACCAAGTACACCTCCAATTGGAGGAACGAATATACCAATTGTTTTTGCAGCGTTGTTACCTTCATTCATCCACTCAAATAATTGTTCGTCTGTTGCGCCCTCTTTTTTCTTCACATCTGTTAAGATTGATGCAATGTTTACTACCCAACCAATTGCTATAGCACTCCAAAAAATCCACTTAATCATTCTAATCATTTTCTTCCCTTTATTTTATCGTATCATCTTACTAAACTATTCCTTATGTCTTGTGCTGAAGGATTAGTTATGGAGAATTATTTTATATCAAAGGAGTACTATACTTTAGTATTTAGAAGATTTATTCAATTATCTACTTGTATGACTCCTAGAACAACGATATAAACATATTTGTCTAGGATAGTAAAAATATTTATTATATTTAACAAGATTACTACTATGTGAAAACCCTATAAAGTTATATATTTTATAAGGCTTTGAACAGACCAGGTACGTTTGCCTGTATAATTTTATTTGTTTTGCATTCTCTAGCTTACTTTGAAAAAAAATTATACTTTTTTCTCTTCTCCTCCATTGACCATATCTGAGATAATACCTTTTTCATCCCGCTGTTCTGCAAGCAAAACACCTATAATATGTAGAGGTGTAAATATAAGCACCGCATTGAAAACAAGTTCATGTATCTCTTTGATGTCGTGTGCAGCTTCTTTTGTAAGACCAAGTGTTTCATAGAAATGAATTATCAATC
This sequence comes from Sulfurovum sp., assembly GCF_041562805.1. Taxonomy (GTDB): domain Bacteria; phylum Campylobacterota; class Campylobacteria; order Campylobacterales; family Sulfurovaceae; genus Sulfurovum. The sequence continues at coordinate 6,210 of NZ_JBFFOH010000096.1, forward strand.
CGCTTACAGCCATAAATAAAAGAATAACATAGATACCGATATAACTGAGCTTTACCATTTTTTTATGAAAAGTCTCTTTTCCTAGATTTTGGTAGTTATGTTTTCCGCTTTGGGTAAAGAAAAGTATGATCCTCCAAACCAATAAGGCAGCCAAAGCATACCCCAGGATGATATGCCATTCCCACATAGGAGCACGAATGGCTTTAGCCAACATTTTTGCTTGTTCTGCTGTTACTTCCAGATTGATCTCTGAAAGTTTTTGTGTAAGCAGTTCACTATTACTTCTCCAACTTAAAAATGTTTTTCGTAGAAATACTGTACCAAGCAGTCCCAAAACGACCACTGCATGTATCCAGTGCCAAATTCTAAAATCTAAACGCCATTTTTTCATTGCTTAGCTCCTAATTATAAGGGTATATAAATCTATTTTATCATAAATTATCCAACACAATAGACTGGCACGAAAGTAACTGATGATTCTTTGAAAAATGAAAACTTTATAAAGTTATATATTTTATAAGGTTTTCTATTAGAGCTTCTATTTATAATTTAATACCGAATCTACTAAGAACAAATATAACACTGTAATAGGCCATAATAGTCAATACGATTGAAATACCCATACTTGCATAAAAGCCTAAACCCTTTTTTATTAAAATGGGGAAAGCTATAAATAATGTCATTGATGGTGCAATTAGCCAAACAATTCTATTTGAAAACTCTACCGCATTATTACTGCTGTCTGTGTCTATATACATCCATGTCATAGCCAAAATTGAGACTAAGGGTATTGCTGCCAATAGAGCTCCGGCCAAACTGCTTCTTTTAGCTATTTCAGATATCAATACAATTAAAAAAGTTGTAATAATTAGTTTTATTATATAGTATGCCAATTTATTTCCTTTAAAATATAAATTTTTACCATTTATACATAAATTGTAAAAACGTCTTAGAAGCATTATCTTGTGCAATATCATTTTTAGTAATAAAATCACCAGCATTTAAATAGCTGTAAATACCCAAGAGATCTACAGATGATGCTAATTTGTATTTTACAATGAGGTCAATCTCATCACCAATGTGCGTATAACTGTTACCTGGTTTGTTTTTATAACCAAACAAATACCATTTGTCATTTGCTTCGGCAAGATTAAAATGATGATACGCAGTTTCTATAAAAAGATTTTTCGTCGGCTTGAAAGAAAAGCTTGCCTGAATGTCTTCCATGTTTGACCAAAACATAATGTCCATACGCCCATAGTGTAATCCGTCATTAGCACCAAAAGGAGCTGAAAATGTTTGCATCTGGTTGTCATTAGGATTTTCATCTCCCGTTGCATAGACGAAACCTGCCATCAATTTAATCTTATATTTATTGTCAAAATAGTACCCTGCTTTCACTGCACATGCATACGCATCAACATCAAGTGATCCTGTATTACCCTCTTCTTTTACCAATGTTGCATCATAGATGAAACCCGGATCTTCATTGTCATATACACGTGCACCTGCATAATACAGGTCGGCTTCATTTACTACCGTATGATGAAGGTTATTTCTCCATGCCAGAAAAGGTTCTATCTTTATATCTGAAAATTCATAATGAGCGTAAAGACCCATGCCCTGAAAACGGTGTTTATGTTTGATACTAAAATCATCTTCTTCTTTGGTACGTGTCTGTCCGTACCATACATCGATGAAATTCTTACCCTCTTTATAGGAGAGATGCAACGCATCCCATAACCAACCCATAGTATTTCCCCATTTACCTGGACCAAAGATACGACGATCTCCATAGCCTAATTGTTGCCGTCCCAAAGTAAAAGTAAGGTTCTTATTTAATAGATTATGATGTCTGATATACGTCTCAAAAAGTTCCAGATGATCATCATAAAAACTCATTACATATGCATCAGGTGTTCCAGGATTTTTGACAAAATCACCTGCATCCAAGGAAGAGCCCCATGAGCGTGCATCATACATAGATGCCTTCAGTGTCCAGTCATCATTTGCATTGTAAGTGAATCCCGCAATGATCTGCTGAAGATAAATAGTATCATCCGATTCTCCACGCACATTACCCTTAGCGTCTATAGCATCATCCCCATATGACAATTTGTTAACACCATCATAAATGTCAAAACGTCCTCGATACTGAAAATTGAAGACCAGCTTATCAGGCACTTCAATTATGAAATGCATGGGTGGACTCTGCTCAGCATAAAGGAGAGTATATGAGAGAAAAAATAGAGGAAGAATGGGTTTCATTATTTATAATTTGCAACAGCTTCTTTTAATATATTTAGGTAAAACTTACCTGTCTTACCACCTACAAGTGTTTCTCTGATTTTTGTTCCATCGTATTTTACAAAATGGAATGTTGGAGTCATTTCTGCCTGTAGTGCTTTAGGTGCATCATTGTTATTTATATTCAAGGACACAGGTATAAAATGCTCATTAATATAAGGATAAACGATCTTATCTTTAAACGTCACCTCTTTCATTACTTTACAAGCCCCACAGTCTGGTGTATTGATGAATATTAGCATCGGCTTATTTTCTGCTTTAGATATTTCTGATGCTTTTGTGTAACTTTCCAACCAATTGATTTCACTAGCATTTAGACCTAATGTCATAAATAAGAGTATGATGATTTTTTTCATTTAATTCCTTTAATGTATTTAGTATTACCTAAATTCATCAGATTGTATATGTTCCATACTTAAAATATGGTGGGATTCATAATGTTATGTTTGAATAGGATAAAAAAATTTATTATTCATGTTAAAGTAGTAAATTTGAAATAGAAACCTTATAAAGTTATATATTTTATAAGGTTTTGAGTTGCTCCATTTCTTTAAGTTTTATGATGTTCTTTAAGAGTATTGGATCTCTCTTCATACTCCTCCAAACCTATCTCACCGTTAGCATAGCGTTTATCAAGTAGGTCTTGTGCGGAAGTTTCTTCCTTCTTGCCTTTATTATTTTCATTTAAAACATAGAAGATAATGATGACGAATAATATAGGTATTAACCACATACCAAAA